>JAYVSP010000559.1:0-17771 GCA_043775215.1 Planctomyces sp.
GAGAATCGGATCCGGCAATTGAAAGCCATGCCCGTAATCCACCCAACCGCGTTCATCGCCGGGCAACCAAGTCCCGTAAGTTGTCCACGTCAGAAAAAACGCCAACGGATCGGGCATCGGCGGCTCAAACGGCCGCGTGTATTTGTTTCCGAAGTTGGACATGGAATGGCTCCGAAAGATTTCGTCCCACTAGCCCGACGCGCAAGCGAGGGACATGCGGCAAGCGAGCGACATCAGCCAACTCGCCAACCCACAAAAATGGATAGTCGGCCAAGATCATAGGCATGTTTGTTCGTATTTGTCCCTCGCTTGCGCGTCGGGCTAGTGTTGGGGTCTGGTCGTTAATCGAACAACGTCGGTTGGACTCGGCTACGTTCGGCTTTCTGTTCTTGTTCTTCCCGTCGCACTGAGCCAGAAACGTGTCTCGATGCGGCGGATGTTTGCTTTGACGCCTTCGCGAACACGTCGGCGGGGACGTGGTCGCGGAGCACAGATTGGAACAGCCGCGTGATAACCCGATAACCTTCTCCCACATCGAAATCGCGGAGCGTTGGCGTGGACTGAGTGTCCCCCTCTTCGACTTGGCGGCAGGCTTTGAAGAGGATGTCGATCCAGTCGCAGCGTTCAGCGTCGGTGGTGGAGCGGCGGAGAGTGCCGGCGACGTAGCGTTCGGCGTCGTGCAGGACGCGGAGCGAGCGGTCGTCGTTCATGCGGTCCCGTTCGGCGTTGGTCGGTTCGCGCCAGCGGTTGGTGTCTTCGTCGCGCCAGAAGTTTTCGGTGAGCAGTTCGTCGAGGCTCAGCGTCTGCGACACGTCGGCCGGCAACAGCCCGACCGCGCGCATCCAGAGCGGTTTGAGTTCGCCGATCAGCATGGGGCGAGCATGGACTTTTTGCCGCAGCCAGTCGATGGCGCTGAGGCTGTCGCGGATGATGACTTCTTCCTCGAACAGAGTGTCGTTGATGGACCATGTTCCCTCGCTTGCGCGTCGGGCTAGTGTGTTGCCGACCGCTTCGCCGCGCAGATACCAGCGTTGGCCGATCTTGCGGAAGTAGCGTGAGCAGACTCGTTCGATGAATGGCAGGTTGATCTGCTCGACGCTCACACCGCGCGGGATGAGCGAGTTCATCAACATGCTGTTGATCGTGGCGGTCGTGCGGTGCTCGTCGCTGTATTTTGCTGGCTCGGCCTGAATGCGCCGCGGCAGCGACAACAAATGTCCGCGCACGGCGTCGGTCACTTGATGCTCCAAGTCGTGATCCTTCTGTTCCCTCGCGGCAAGGACCACAGCAGGCTTATGAAGATTGAACAAGACATCCTTGTCCACGACGTCTTCGACACCTTCGGCTCCTTTGACTTGCTTGAACGTCTTCTGCTCTTTGTCGAGCAGCAGCATGTTGACGATCTCAAATCCGGCAACGCGAATTGCTTCCTTGATCGCCTCGAACACCGCGCCGTCCGAGTTGTTGAATTCTACGGTCGCCCATCGCCCCGGCTTGAGAACCCGGAACATCTCGCCGAATGCCGCGTGCATCACGTCGGCGTAATCTGACAGCCGCTTGAATCCGCCATCGTTCTTCCGATGAACGACGGCCTCGTCATTGCGATCCGTGAAAGTCGCAAGCCATGCTTCCCAGACGTGACTTGCTTCGGAGTAGTAGATGTTCGATCCGAATGGGGGATCGGTGAAAATGTAATCGACAGAATTACGAGCCGCCGCAATCGTTCTCGCCGATCCGTTTTGAATCATGGTCGCGGAAGAAAATCTGGACCGAGTCTCCGCAACAGCAACCAAATCCGGAGCCTTAGCCCAAAACGCCGTTGAAACATTCATCTCTTGCGAGAGTGACGGAATATAGAGCGACCCCTTCATGATGCTACCTTTTCGGTTTGGCCGGTACGCATACATTCGGGTCATCGGAAGTGCGATCGCCGTAATCCCGAATTGGACCTGGCGAGAAAGCCGTGGCGACGCACAAAGGGTTGTCTGCTCCCAAAGAAGTGCTAACGCCCAGCGATTGCGGGCAGTGTAAAAATCGCGAGCATCTTGAATGTTTCGAGCGTTGAGCGCGTTTCGCCGATACTGCGGGCCCTTTCGATCCATCGGTTGATCCGGCAGCCAATGCGGACAGGTCGAATCCGAGATTTCATGGACTCTATTTCGTTCAATGGCGCTGACGTTCCTTTCTGTGCGACGGTTCGTTGATTCGATACCACGCTTCGTCTCTTTAAGGCCAACGTAGCTGTAGTTTGAAACGACGGGAACAAAGCCGCATCGCTTGAGATTGATCTTCTTCCAATTGTGCCGGCAGGCGGAATTCGTGCATAAGAAATCCTCAGCGACTTCCCCCGTTGCCTTATCAACGACAGCGTCCCACAAAAGAATTTCGTGCCCGCATCCGCGAGCAACTCGTCGCGTGCGAACCATCGGCTTGCCAGCATTTTTGCCGCGCGTACTGGTTTTGCCGGTCGGTTCTTCGATGGTGATCAAGCCTTCGCAGCGGTACACATCGGACCAAATCGTGTATTGAATCGTCGCCGGAATGCCGACCCATTGCTCGACGGTGGCGAGCACACTAGCCCGACGCGCAAGCGAGGGATCGGGCGACGTGCTCGCACCACGCGCCAACGAGGGATCGGCGGAGTCGCTTGTCCCCGATGGATTTGCTCCCTCGCTCGCGCGTCGGGCTTGTGTCGATTGCTCGTTTGTGCCGGCTTGTCCCTCGCTTGCGCGTCGGGCTAGTGTGGCGTCCCAGGCGGGGTTCCAAGGGAGTTCCGTGACGGGATAGCCGAGACGGGACTCGACCTCGGCTCGCGTCAGCAATTCCCAAGTCCGTTCCATGCTGTCGAGCAGTTGACCCTGTGCCGCCCCTTCCGGCGGGTTCTTCAGCCGGGCGTGTACGTCGGGATTCTTCGGCGCGTACAGCCCGACCGCAGGCTCGTAGTGTTCGGTGCCGTAGAGCCAGTCGAACTCATCCTGCACGGCGGCCTTGATCCGCTCGAATTCGCGCCGCAGCGCGTCCACGTCTACCGGCGTGTTGTAGTTGTAGGCAATGTGACAGGCCGCCGGAGACAGGTCGTTCAGAATGCAGGCGCGCGGCCCGACGCGGTCCTGCAGGTCGGGAAACTGAGCCAGCAAATCCTCCGGCGGATTCGCACACATTTGCGCCGCCACGCCCGTCATCCCCGACCCGCAGAACGGATCGAGCACCACGTCACCCGGCTGCGTGTAATGCAGGATGTAGGGAATGATGCTTCGTGGCGGAACCTTGGTGTGGTACGAGTGCGCGTTGTAGATCGGATCGTTCTTGCCTTCCTTGATGTCCTCAGTAAACGGCGGCCGCTCGTAATCGTCCGTCGCCGGCTCATACGGCTTGACGTGCTTGGCGAGAAACTCGGCGAGCGCTGTCGCTTGGTACTCCGGTGAGAGATAGGGCTGGAGGTCGTCGGACATGGGTGGAGGTAGCTCTTGGGGTTGGTTCGGGGAGCAGTGCCAAGTGAGAAGTGTAAAGTGAAAAGTGCAAAATGGGGGGCAATGCCGTTGCACTCAGCTTTGCACTTCTACGGAGTCATTTGTTTCACCCAAAGGGGCCTTCCACGCGCAAACACAATTGCTCGGCGAGCAACGCTTGCCACTCGGCAAAAGGCATCGCCTTGCGATTGGCGAATGTGAGTTCCGCGATTTCGCAGTGGCCGGGATCACCATCCAGTGGCTTCGGGACAACCTTCATCCCCAACTGTCGCAACTGCCCGGCGCGGAGCACAGCCACGTAATACTGCTTGCCAACTCTTCCGCCCCCGGCCTGCTCCAAAGTCTTGTAGTTGGCCCGTGACAAGGAGAGTCCAGTCACATCCGCTGCTGTCGGACGAAATGCCACCGGCGAAGGATTTGGATCAACGGCCGGATCATAGAAGCCCGCGGCGGCCGGAATCCGGCGGTACAGGATTTCGTGATCGGCGATCGGTTCGGAACCGTCGGACATATTTCCATCTTTCGCAGCGGAGACTCAAGCCAGCCGAAATCGAGTCACTAACCGGCCTGTGCGAAAGACAGAAAGTTCCAAAGTCCCGTCTCGCTCCACCTCGATTGACCAGAGAACAGGAGGAGTTCGCCATTCCAAGACGGCCCCGCCTTCGCAATTCGGAACAAGCCGCAGCGGCGGGTCCACACACATCGCCCGCAAAGCGCGGCAAACATCACGAATGAGCGGGCAGGTTTCCTCATTTGGCGGTTCCAGCCCTTCGTCCTCAAGGTTCTCCGGATGCTGCTCCCATTGGACAAGCTGTGATTCGACGCCGTCCCATTGCGTTTCAAAACAATCCGCAGTTGCACTGGGAATCGGCCGAATGATCGGGCGCAGTAATTCCCTGACTTTGTCGGCGATCACCGTGGGTGTGTCGAGCAGTTGCATGGCGAAAATCCTCCGGTAAATGGCGAGTCCCCAAAATGACATTGGGATCGAAGTGAACTTTCATCGGCCATACTTCCTGGTCAGTCCTTCTTCGAGAATCTGTCGGCACTGTGCGTCGTCGGGTACTGGCTGCGGCATTTTGAGCAGGGCAATCACCTCGTCCGCTGAGAATCCTCGCCGAGCGTGCGGGCTGGACTCGGAGAAGTCGCCGACGTGTGTTTGCGCGAGCTGCGCTTCGACGGCACGAACGACAAACTCGTTCACCTTCTGGCCGCGTCGAGCCGCCTGCTGCCGCACGTCATCTTCCAAAGCGGGGGGCAAGTCAATTGTCAGCGTCATGGGATCCTCACTGCCTGTTCCGAGCTTCCTCGAAGAACACGTCAAACTCCTGGTCAGTCATGCCCGTCGCTGCGACGGCTTTGGCGAACGGCTGACAGATTTCCTCAAACGTCCGAGCCTTGGCGACCTTCTCCTCGACCGCTTGCAGGACGAACCCGGTCACATCCTGACCACGCCGCGCCGCCTGTTGTCGCACGGTCTTCTCTAAATCCAGTGGTAAGTCGATCGTCAGCGTCATGGGACGCCTCGCTTTCGTGGGGCGAGTTCAACACACAGAACATCAACAAAAACAATCTACCGGCCGAGCAGAGCAGTCGCCAGCAAGCATCACTAGCCCGACGCGCCAGCGAGGGAGTTTTCGAGTGGAGATTGTCCGCCGCCCGTCCCTCGCTGGCCCGTCCCTCGCTGGCCCGTCCCTCGCTGGCCCGTCCCTCGCTGGCCCGTCCCTCGCTGGCGCGTCGGGCTAGTGTGGGTCTTCTCCTGTCGGCCCTTGCAACCGCAGAAACACCCGCACTCGCTTGGCCTTGCCATGCTTCGACTTCGCCTCCTTCACGGCTTTGCTCAGCAGCTTGGCGAACCGCTCGATCGCTTCGTCGATGTGGTCTTCTTCAATAGCTCCGACTTGCTGCACGATCGGGCCGAGCGGCACTTCCTCCTGGATCAAATTCTCGTCGTAAAGCAGCTTGCGCAGGAACTCGACCAAATCGTCGGTCATCACGCCGGCCAATGAATCCGCCGTGGCAACCTGAATGATCTCCAGCAACTTGGCCAAGTCCGCCCGGCCATCTTTCTCGGCGGCTTGCTTGAGGATTGCCCCAATCGCCGCATCCTTGAATCGTTGAAGCCGATCCGCCAACCCGGCGGTGACAACGCTCTTGAGCTTCGTGACCTCCGCTGCCGGCGCGAGCATGGTCGGTGCCCAGCCACACTTGGAGCACTTCGGGTCGGTCCCGTTGACACTGGCCTCGGCCGCGTCAACGCAGACATCCAAACGCCTGTCGATCGCCGCGAGGTCAGCCGCAACGCTCAAACTCGAATGCGGCGGCGGTCCAAGTTCGGCGATCGCGTTCATCCGGTCCAACGCTCGCACTTGCGGACGCAACGCCTCTGTTTCGGCCTCCAGTGTCGTCAGTTGCTCGTAATAGGACCGGTGCGCTTTGCGATACGCCTGCGTGTACTTCGACTTCCACTTCTCGAACTCTTCCATGCGTGCCCCGATGATGTCGGGGTTCGTCAACAGCGTGTCGAAATTGAGATATCCGACCAGCGCCTTCCGGTCGAACTCCAACTTCTCCAGTTCGCAAGCTCCGTTGAGGTAGTCCTTCGCACTGCTGAGATCGAATGCCCTGTCGCGAAGCCTGCGTCCCTTGCCGTACTGCTCGAATGACGCCGCGAAGTCATCCTTGTTCGGATAGCTTTCCCGCACGGCGGCATCGAATTCTTGAAACGAAGTCACGGATGCCAGCGCAATCAACCGCGTGCAGATTTCTACCAACGGCTTCGGCACCGCGCCACTAACGCCGTGCTCCTCACTAGCCCGACGCGCAAGCGAGGGAGATTGCGAAGACCGTCCCGCCTCTTCCCGCGTTTCGTCCCTCGCTTGCGCGTCGGGCTTGTGAGCGAGTTTTGATGCCAGCGTCTCCAAACTCTTCTGAACCGCCGGGACTTCCGTTTTCAATTTGCCCAGCGTCGCCAAGAGTTGCTCGTTTCGCACCGGCTCATCGTCGGGAGTGGCCGCCGGCTTCAACGTGTCATCCAGCACACGAGCATACGGCAGGACTTCATCCCATCCCTTCTGCTGCGACACAATCAGCCGCGCACCGAGCAACGCCTTTTCCAGCTTGGCGTTCCAATCGCACAACGCCAGCGTGTGCGTCGTCAGCCGATTCCCAACCAACGGCTTCTCGTTGAAGAGCGTGACAGGGCTGCTTGCATTCAAGGCCAACTCGTATCCGCCCGCCTTCACCAACGCGCAGAGATAAAGCACGACCATCGACTCGGTCAGACCGTAAGGCGTCGCACAAAATGCCGACTTGAGTTCATTGAGCGGAACATCGGTGCGACCTCCGATGTGGCTGCGAATTTTCGTCAACGCCTGCGCAGCGTCCGGCTTGAAGTCGTCAGGATGCGATTTGACGGTCAGTTCCAACCCGACGCCAAAATTCACGACGGCATCCTTCTCCGCCTTGACCGCGTCCTTGTGAAACAGCCCGGCGAACAGCTTCTTCGCATCGTTGTCGGTGAACTCCTTCTTCAAATCCTTGGGACTGAAGAGCGGCATGTCATAAGCCTTCTCAATCAAGCGCCCGCCAAGATCCGCCTCACGCTCCTTCGACAGCTTGAAGATTTCCGTGGCGGGAATGCCGTAGCCTTTCTGCGTCTGCACCTTGCCACGCCGGAATTCATCCAACTGACACTTCAGGATTGTCTTCAACGCCTCGCGCCGCTTGTTCTCGGCGTAATCCCTCAAGCCGGTTTGTTTGGGATCGGTGGCGCTTCGCTTCAATTGCTCGGCGGCGATCAAGTCGGCCAATGCCTCACGAGTGCCTTCGGAGAGTGAATCAGGATGGCACACCGCAATTCGCACGTCCTGCAATGCGGCCGTGAGCTTGGCTTCATCGACTTCGGGTGTCTTCGTCAAATAGACGAGCCGAAAATGTTGATCGGGATTCTTGATGGCGTCTCCGAACTCGGCTCGCCAGTGATCTGCGACGATGACCTCTCCGCTGTATTGCGTCTTGTGAATGCGCTTCGTAGATGACGCCGCTTTGTACGGAAATGGATACTGGGCCGGTTTGCCGGCCAGCTTGTCTTGCGCAGTTCGTTGGTCTGGCGGTTGAAAACCAGACAAGATGCCCCCATCGACGCCAAGCTCTTGCTGGGCTTCGGGCGTCATGTCCGCCAACTGCCAGAACAATGACTCGTTCCACTTCTGATCCTGAGCCTTCGTGTCCTCCTTCGCCTTCTTCTTGAGCGGCGCGAAAAACTTGCTCGGATTATCCTGAGCGGCGGTCGTCTCATAGGAATAGACGACGACCTCTTTGCCGTCCTTGGTCTTCTTCCCTGAACGAATTGGAAATCCGTCTTGAATGAGCCTCGTCAGCAAGTGCTCGGCCTGCGCGGTAGCTCCGACATCCAGGTCCATCAGCCATGCGGCCTCAGCCACTTCCTGCGCCGTCAAGCCGTCACGCAGATTGTCGGGAAGACTCATCGCCCACAGGAACATTGTTTCGAGAACACGTCTGGCTTGGTCATGTTCTTCTGGCGAGCCATCCATTTCGGACAATTGGTCAATGGCCGTCTGCAATCCCTGATAGTCGTCGCGATAGATCTCATGATTCATTCCTTTCCGCAGTTCGTCCGAACGAATGATGTCCGACAAAATCACCAAGCGGTTGCCCTGAAACAGCTCGGCATCACTCAAAGTCTGCCAAGCCATCCGAATGGCGGATCGCGCCGTGGGGAGATTGTTCTTGTCGTCGCTCTGCGTAATGCGTTGCATCACATCAAAGGTGCGTGGCTGGAATGGAAAAATGCTCGAAAAGTATTCCAGCGAGATGTTGCCCTGTTTGATGAACCGATACTCCTTCCGGCAATGGTCGTAGTAGTCCTTGATGTCGGTGCCAGCACCCTTCAACAAATCACGGCAACGAAACGTGACGATCTCCCCGAACTCGCCTTTGCTCTTGTCCGCAAGCAAGTACAACGGCATGAATCGGTCGCCCTGGCCGCCGCCGGAGAGCTTCTGCGGCATGTCCCCCTGACTCGCGATGATGGTGAGCACGTTGAGATGATTTGTTGGCAGGACAAAAGCCAACGTCTCCAAAATCTCTTCGTCTTCGGCGTACTCCGTCGTGCCTTCCGTATGCCGGTCCTGCCATGACCGAAACTCATCCACGACAAACAGAATTCCGTCGTACTTGCCGAGCTTCGTGATCTGTTCGTAAATGTAAGTGAATCGGTCCTTAAATTTCCCCTTCAATCGTCCCTCAACAATTTCGGAGCGAACCAATTCCTGACCGAACTTCTTGACGCCATTCTTCGATCGGTACTCCGCCGCCGTGCATCGGTGTTCCTTCTCGAAGAAATGCGCCGCGGCTGCCTTCAAAGCTCCAGAGGCATCATTCGCGTACCACTCGTCGGCGATCTCGGCCGATGTGAGTTTGACCTGCTTGGCCAGTTCGGGGTCGTGCGACTCAAGGCTCTCGCGAATCTGCTCTTCAAAGATTCGCATCAAACTGTCTTTGCCGTCCGATTCGCCCATCCCGCGCAATGAAAACGCGACGGGAAACATCCGCGCCTTCGTCATTGGCCCGGCGTAATCCTTCTTGAGTTCCTCGTCGCGCAGTTGCGGCCAAACACCTTCCTCGTGCCACATCAACAGGTCGATCAGCGTGCAAAGAAAATGCGTCTTGCCGGCACCGTACTCCGCTTGAACCCAAAATCCCTGCCCCTGGCGATGCAGCACGCATTCAAACACACGCTTGAAATGCGCTCGCAACGCGGGCGTCAAGTAATACTCGGAAACGCATTCGACAGCCTTGCTTCGCTGCGTGTACAGCGACAACGAAGGCGTGGTTTGCGGCTCCGGTTTCAGTTGGATCAGCTTGGAAAGTTCGCGAAGGGACATTGCCTAACCTCTTCCGACGCATTCATTGCTCACACACTAGCCCGACGCGCAAGCGAGGCGATTGTTGCGTCATTCGTCCCTCGCTTGCGCGTCGGGCTTGTGTGGTGAAACGATCAAGACACGCCAAATTGTTGCTTCGTCATCGTTGCCGCACTGAAATGCTCAATCAGCTTGTCTGGATCGCAATCGACTTCGTCGGGCCAACGAGATTCGGAGCTTCGCCCTTCGATCAACAAAATCGCCATCGAAAAGTCGTCACAAAACAAATCGTACAGCTCATCCACGCCGACTCGATACCGTGCCAGCAGTCCCACGGACTTCACGAGCAACACCATCCGTCGCCCGGTCACGCGCGACAACGTCCTGAGCCGCTGCCGAAGAGCTTTACCGAGATGCAGCTTGATTTCATCGTCGTCGATCGGCACGTCGTCGGCATCAAACAAATCCAGCAAGTCGAGGACTTCCGTTTGCACTCCGTCAAGGGCCGACAGCAAATGCGCCTCCGAACCGACGCACAGATTCAGTTCCTTGTCCCACGTTCGTTGGCGTACGAGCTTTTTGAGGTCATCGGCAGTGAGCATCGTTTACAGCCTCGGCTTGTTTGCGAGTAATTCGTCGAGACTCCAACGAGTCGTGATTTGCTCCAACTGATCGGCGACAACGTACTTGCCCAGCACGCCCGCTACGTCGGCTTCTCGAAATGTGCCCCGCACGGCGTCCTCACTCTTGAATCCGAGATACTTCCAAAATGGATCAGCCAAGATTCGTTTCAACTCCACCGTCCGAGTTCCCGTCGGCGCGAAAAGATAATGCGTGAGCATCACGAGGGCCGTCTTCGTCGGGCCAGCCGACACCAAGCGGTCTTCGTCACCTGATGACCGCTCCAGTATTCCAAGCTTCATCAAGTTCGTCTTCAAGCGCTGCGACGTCTTCTTCGTCGGTGCTTCGGGGTAATAAGCGGTCAAAAACCGGTCAAACAATGACGCCGGGACGCGCATTCCAAGCTCGATGGGAAACACGCACTCGGCCACGCACGCCCCCATGACCGGCTCTTGCGACAAATACAGATATCGCAGCACGTCGGCCAAAATCTTCTCGTCCCGATAGGCCGCCCACGTCTTCCTGGCGATCCCATCGAACCCGTCTGGGAAAAACCAACGGATCACGAACCGAGCATTCCGAGTTCGGGTCTCGACACTGTTCTGCCCCAGCGCGGCCACCAATCGCGTCTTCAATTCCTCAAGGCTCTGGCAGTTGATTGACTCTTTGACGCCCAGCACAGCGTCCGGCAAGTACAGGTCAGAGATTGTCTTGCTGGCACCAGTCGAGCGCCGTACCCGCTTCGCCGTCACCACCACGTCACGGATGGCATCAGCCTCGTCGTCCGGTTCTCCGAAGAGACTCCCAGCTTTCATCGCCCGCATGACAATTTGATTTCCACGTCCCAAAGAAACTCCCGCATGGCATAGCGCCACGCTGCGACGCAAGCCAAGGTCAACGTGGAGAATAAGAAAGCGAGCGACGATTCGATACTGACTGAAACTCACGCTGCGATTTCTCGCAACCGAGCACTGCTGGACCGTTGGTTAAGACGACCTCACGCTTTCGTTGTAACCGATGTCAGTGCATCGGTTGAGATTGGCGGAATGAACGAAAATTGTGAGGTTGGCTCCTTGAGCTTGATTAGCGGCAACGATTTGCAAGTGGGTAGCTTCTCGTTCCGTCGTGTAAGGTAACGGACAAGCCGTCCGGAGGTTTCGCCTGTCCCACAACGACATGAACGAAGCCGTTGAGTTCGTGCTTCGATCGGCAAACACACTCCCGAATGCTTGTCTTGTCAGTTACCGAAAGGCTGGGCGTAAGTTCTGGATGCGTATGCCAATCACCGACATAGTGCAGACCACGCGAAAACCGTTCGTGGATTTCCGCCTGTTCGATCTTTGGATCTGGGATGTACGAATTGCGGGTTCGTCGATCGGATCGGTGCGGCCCGGTCACGTCGTTCACGAGAATTCTGTCGCCGTCAAAGGTCGCGAACAGTTGCCCACCAGCCTCACGCTGAAACCAATAACGCTGACGGTACTTCATGAAATGCAGCACAACATATTCGGCGAAGATCAAAACTTGTCCCGATGTGCCGACGGGGTACTCAATCACTTTGTGTCGCTCCACACTCGATGCAAGTTACGGCAATCGGCCAGTCGCGCACTTCGATAAATCCACCGACCAAGCGATCTGCTGCAATCTCCGCCCATGTCGGCGTCCATTGTCCACCGGCCTTTTCCAAATTCGACTGCCGAGTAGCCCAAATTCGATGCGTCGATATTTCGATCTCGCCCATCAGACAGTCGAGCGACAGATCGGCAATCAACCCAACGACGTGGGAAAGTTCCACGGGGCCGTATGGTTGGTAAACGGCACCACACGCAGGTTCGTGCCGCAACGTCGCTTCGACTGGCCAGTCGGTGACGTGAAGCAGTGGCACACCCGTCGCGGACATTCCACATTGCAGACAGCCGCCATTTTCAGCAATCGCGACGGCATGTCCGGCGCAGGCGTGCGGCTCGACCCAGCCATAGACAATTGGTTTCGTTCTTCCAACAGTTTGATGCCACTCATTCAGTGCTCCGTCTGCGCACCAACTCCCCGTCGCGCAAATAATGAGGTCGCACGATGCCAACAGACCTGGAGATTCACGAGCAGCGTCTTGCCAATCTCTGTTCTTTGCCTCGGCCCCGACAACATGTGGATATTCCGTGCGAATACGATCTGCGAGTGATTGGGCCTTCGATCTGCCGACGGCTTTCGCTCCCAACGGGTGCCGACCGACGTTAGCCCAGCTCAACTCATCAGGATCGACCAGTATCAATCGACCGACGCCGGCCTGCGCGAGCATTAGCGCGACGGGAGCCCCAACAGAACCGCATCCGATCACAGCAACAGTTGATGCTCGTAATATCGCTACGCCCGAATCCTGATCTCGACCATGTACCCATGCTGGGTCAATGCGATCCACTTTCGATTTCAACGCCGGAGTTTTCCCCAAGTAACGCCCAATCAGAATGTCGCGCGGAACCTTGTTTGGACGAAAGCCGCGGGTGAGCAAATCCCGCTCATGATTCGGAGCGAATGATTCCGTAGGCGAGACGATCGTTACGGCTCCCAAACAAACTCCGTGAGTGGTCATCGCGCCGAACACAGCAACCAGCGTGGAAGGGCGTTGGGCTACAAGTTCTCTCAGCACTCCTTCGCCGTCTCCGATGCTCCTACGCGCAATACTCAAGACATCCGAGCCAAACTTTGGATATTCAGACGGAAGCAGCGGTTGCTCCAACCAAAACAAGATTGAAGTCTCCACGTTCCGTTTTTGGCTCTTGAGAACCGTTGAGCAATAGTTGTTCAGCCAGTTGCGAACGGCTGATTCCGTCTCGCCGACAAGAAAAAAGTCCGCGCCGCGCCAAATATGAATCAGTCGTGACTGCCCCGATGGCTTGAGAAGACTACGGATTGGCGCGGCACCTTTGTCGGTCAACCTATTCCAATAGGACAAGAACTCGCTTTGAAAATCATTCCGACGACCGCCTGATGCCAGTTCTTCAATCAGCCCACATGCCTCCGCGAGTGAACTCTGAACGATTGCAATCGGCCTCTGGAAATCCCACGTCGCGCTCTCTGTGAAAAGGCACAGGACTCCGTCCTCTTCGACGTGCGGCCATGTCATGAACGTCGGCCGGTCAACCACTGCTATCTTAGGTGGTACGCGAGGAAACCGTCCGTCAACTAAGACGTCCAAGTTTCGGTTTCCATCGGGGAATGCAATTTCAATGCGCCATCCGAACTCCAATTTTCGCGGCCGATAAAGACGGAGTTCGTCCGCTGTCAGTGGACGAACTCGGCCGGGAAGCGTGGATAACCACTTTGTCGTCTCCACAACTGCTGACAAGTGGCGAGGGGAAAGTTCAAGAAACGCTCCTACATCAGGCATACCGGCGGTCACCGTCCTTCTGAACCGCATTACGAACCGAAGGAACAGTCCCGATTTCTTTCAGGAGTCCCGAAGTAAGAATGGCCGGTTGCTCTGATGCAGCCTTGGCGGTCTTCGTCTCGCCTTCCTTTTCAATTCGGTCGCTGAAGTACGTCGTGAAGAAAACGTCGTCCCAGCATTTCATTGCCGTTTTGCGAGTACAGTCAGAGGCGAACAGCGGTTTTAGCCAACCGATCGCGTCCGACAATCTGTCTTTGAGGAAGCGCGCCTTCGGATCTTCAGTCCCGCTCGTGATCGTGTCGTTGGGAGTGACAGGATGCTGCACAACCAGACTGACGGCGAGTCGATCTCGAATTGCTTTCATCGTGTCGTAGAGCGAAGTTTCTTCACGTGTCAAATTGCTCTTGTAACACTCGGTGACGAGCTTGGTGATCCCGAATCCGCTGAGGATTTGACTTTGCCAGCTCGATCGGCTTCTTGCAAATTTCTTGATGTATCTGGTGATTCGGCGCAGTTGTCGGCCATTCGATTCATCCGGGCTTTGCTTGGTATTTTCATTCTCAAACCACTTCGTGACGTCGCGAGCATCTGATCGCTTCCATTCACTGCTTGCCAGTTCGTACGTCACGACCTCTTGCTCAAAAAGATTCTTGGCCACGACACGGCGATAGACAGGAACATCAACATGGTATCCCGCGTCATACAGCACGCGCACGCAATTTGTCCGAGTCTCCGGCGGTGGGTTGAAACTTCTATCATCCAGCGCATCGCGGACCATTTGGCGAGCTTGAAGAGCTGTCATCTCAGCCCCTCGCGAGCCAACAAGTTCTTCCCTCAAGAAATACACTCCATCGTCGATGTCGTAATCGTTTTCAGGATGCTGGGTCATCGTCTTCATGGCATACGAGCCTTGACTCTTGAATTCATTCGGCGCGGGCTTCTTGGCCGTATCCAGTCCTTTCTTCAAGCGATCGCGATTCGCATTTCGTCGCTCACGCATCCCGCCCTGGTCTGATTGTGGAAGCGTGACTTTGTCGTCGTGATAGGCAGAGACATCTTTCGAGGCGTCGTACATCATCGAGTCCTTTAGTTGAGACATGAATTAGGCATTGGGGGCGCGTCATTAAACAGGCTGCAAATGAGACGCCCTTCTTCGTTAGTTGGATCGCCGCACCGGCTATTCGTCATGTCGGCATCAGTGCGTGCCTGGTTAATCAGCGCTTCGATTGCTTTGGGCCGCGTATCATCGAGTGCGAGAAACTGCATCAATGCTCCGGGCACTTTCTCTCGTGGAAATCGCAGAATCTTGCAGGGCCGACCGACATGTTTCGCAAGCATTCGGGCCATGTTGTCGTAGGCGAATTCTTGAGCGTCGATTGCCAATGACGCCGCCTCCGCACCAAATCGCCATTCTCCGAGTCCGCGGTGGGTGGCATCTTGGGACACGTTCTCGCCTGCTGGCAACGGACATGTGCCGAGGCAATAAATTTCGATTTGCCTGTCGAGCGGCGTCATCTCCAGTGCGTCAATCAGTCCGACAAGGACGGGATTGTTTGCCCATAGTCCGCCGTCGGAAAACACGTTTGAGCTTTTTCCATCGGGGCGGGGGACGAACTCCAACGAACGAAAAATCGGCGCTGCGCTTGTTGCCAAACACACATCGACGAGCCGGTAGTCGTTATCACGACCGTTGGACGTGGGTAGGTGTGGTGTTTTGAAGACCCAACTCCTGTGATGACTCATTTCGACTGCGGTGATCGCCAAGGCAATGCGACGCTGCGTATAGATCTCGCCAAGCGTCTGCTCCTTAAGGCACTTGGCGAGCGCGGCCCGGAGTGACTGACGTCCCTCTTTAATCGCATTGGGGCGATTCCAAACATCTCCAGGGATGCCCCACACCGATTTCGGAACCTTGCGCGGAAAAATGGAACTTCCGTGAGTTTCATAAAGCTGAACAACTTCCAAAAGCGGAACTGCCGCCGCAAGCGCGCACGCAATGATTCCACCGGTGCTGGTGCCGACGATGAGATCAAAGACCGCGCCAACGTCGATGGCCGGGATACTCCGCCGCTTCGCAAATACGTCGGCAACGGCTGACAGGTACGTCGCCGTGTAGGTACCACGCATTCCGCCGCCATCCAGGCTCAAAACACGAAATGGCTTCCCTTCAGGCATAGCGGTGAATTCTCCGTAATTCCTTTGATTGCGCTGACTTTGGGCCATCGCCAGCGCTACCGATCACTCGGTGGGGGGAACTATACCCCATCGCGATTTGCATTCAACGCCGTTTGAAACTACTCGCGCAATGCGATTGCCACGTCACGACGAAATTGATCCCCAAGCAAATTCGCTTGGGGATCGGCTCGAAGAGCCAGCGGCTAGAATCGGTCGCCGACTTCCTCTTCCAATCCAGCAGCTTCGGACTCTTCCTGGCCGGGAACCGGTTCGGAAAAACAAAAGCCGAGAGCTTGCTGAAGGGCAAAGATCAAAGCGGGCAGGTCCGATTGCTGATAGGACGCGGCGTCCTTCCATTGGCCGGACTTCTGATCGAAGTACCGGCGAGGGTTGAGCGTAATGCTGCGAAAACGGCGGACTGAGCCGTCCTCGGCCGTCGTTTCGTTCAACCAAATGGCAACGCCGATTCCACTAGCAAAAGGCCCGATTCGTTTCTCTGGCGGCTTTGCGGGCCGCGCCTTCGTGTCGTTCGACATGATCTCACTCCTGACTGTGAAGGAACGCTGGACTCTCTGAGCGAGAGGCAACAAGCGAAATGCCTGTTGCAAACGTGACAGTGCCAGAGAAATGTTGATCGCGCAAGTGAATTCAGAAGAGATGCAGTTGATTGGTGCAGCGCGGCACAATGACTTCGCTTCCTTCCGAGACAATTTGAACCGCTGCCATTTGTGGCGTCGGCGCGGCGATTGTGCCAGATGTGGGTTCGATTGGTTGTTCGGCGATCAGCCGGATTGGTTCGGGGCATTCTCCGATCGGGATTTCCGAAACGAATCCGGTCATGTCAAAGCCGGTGCGATAGACCAGCCGTCGCTCATCGGCGAGCGTGTTACCCCAAATGACGTAGCCGTACAGATTCCGCAGCGCGAGATTGATGGCGGTCATGCGGACGCATCGCAGGTCGATGTCTTGGCCGATGAATCTCCAATTCGGTTGCAGCTTCGCGGCGGCGAGCAGCAATCGGCCGGAGCCGCAGCAAGTATCCATGACGCGGCGGCATTCGACCTCGCCGGTTTCGTTGCCGTCGTCCATCGTCATGCGAGCCATCAATTCGCAGACGGTTTCCGGTGTGAGGAACTGGCCGTTCTCACCGTGCGTGATCGCTCCTTGAAAAAGATCGCCAAGCACATCCCCGCCTGTTTGTTCCATCGCTTCAACCAATTGGCCGAACAATCGGGCCAAGAGGTCGCAGCCTCGTCGTCCCTTCTCGCCGCGCGAATGACTGTTCACCACGTCGAGGTATTGGTCTTCCATCCGCTGGCCGGAGAGTGAGCAAACTGCCATGTGGAGAAAATCGGCAAACGACTGACCGCGACTGACACCGCTGCGGTCGGATGCCTCGTCCAGCGTTTTGAGAAGACCGGCCGATTCCGAATAGAAGAAGTGCTCCTTGGCCACGAGTGGTTGGGAATTGTTCAGAACAACTCGCCCTGTTTTGAGGACGAAACTGCCGCATCAGAGTCCGTTGTCATGGCGCTCTTGGTTGGCTCCAGCGAAGTGGGTGACTCGGTGCTGTGATGCGCGAGGGCTGCGATGATCCGCTGTCGAACTTCGTCCAATGCTGCGAGAACAATGTCGAGCTGGCCTTCGGCGATCCCCTCGAACGCGGTTTGCAATTCGTGAGCGAACGATTCCAAGTCATCGAACGACAGTGGAGAGTGATCCTGTTGCGGCTGCGGAATCGGGCAGCGCGTGACCTCCAAGCGTTGTGCCCAATCTTCGGCGAGTGGGTCGCGAGCCATACGCTTGAGGATCAAGAATTCCTGCGGTTGATGCGGCATCCCATTTTGCAGCAGCCATGTGAAGTCGGTTTTGAATTCATCGGCCACATCTCGCGCGACTCGGATTTCATCCGTGAGTCGATTTACCGCATTTGTCAGCGGCTCTAGCCATTCGGAACGCCGTGACTCCTGAGCCGATGATCTGGCTGACTTGGCCATGCACGAAGAGAAGGAATTGAGAGTGCCGGAAAAACACCGGACCGTCAAAGTGAAACTGTCCCATCGACAACACTTGATTGCCCACCCTCACCAATTGATCCACAGCGATTCGGTTCGACGCTGCTTGCGTTTGTTTTGGCCGGCGTTGTTCGGCATCTCGAAGTCGAATCGCCGCCAGTCGCGCAGCCACCGGTCGTATTCGGGGCAGCGATAACCGCTGATGGCTGCCGGACCG
>JAYVSP010000560.1:0-6400 GCA_043775215.1 Planctomyces sp.
AGCAAGCCAAGCCGCAGGCCACGCCCGCGATGGTCGCTTCCGCCAGCGGCGAGTTGAAGACTCGATCCGGATATTTTGTCGATAGTCCTGCGGTCAATCGAAACACGCCGCCTTTGGGATCTTCGATGTCCTGGCCAAACATCACCACGCGATGGTCGCTTTGCAGAGCGGCGTCGAAGACTTGATTCAGCGCGTCGACCATTCGAGTCCGCCCTGCTTCGAGCGGCGGTCGCGTAGCCACCGGTTCCGGACCATAAAGATGATCCTGCAATTCCGAGGGCCGCGGATCGACCGCTTGTTCGGCGTCGTGATAGTCGCGATCAACTTGCTCGCGGATCTCAAGCTGCATCTGCTTCCATTCCGCAGTGGTGATCTCGCCCTCGTCGATCAGTTCGCGAACCAGCATGTCGATCGGATCGCGCGCCTTCATTTCGGCGATCTCTTCTTCGCTGCGGTACACCCTCTGATCGTCGTTGCTAGTGTGATTGCAGAGGCGGTCGACTTCGCAATGCAAGATCGTGGGACCGCCGCCATGCCGTGCTCGATCGAGTGCCGGAATCGCCGCGTCGAAGACATTGTCGGGATGCCGTGCATCGACGCGAACGACTCCGATGTGGTCGTCGAACACACCCAGATGAAAGGGATTCATCAGCCGCGTGTTGGTGCTGATGCCGTATCCGTTGTCCTCGACGACAAACACGATCGGCAACTGCCGTTCGACCGCGAAGGCGACGGCTTCGTAGAACTCACCCTGACGGCAGGCCGCATCGCCGATGGTCCCGACGACCACTCCATTCGATTCCTCCAATTGCATTCCCCAAGCCGCACCGCACGCAGGCAGCAAGCACGAGCCGGTCGGCGTGGGCGTGCTCCAAATGTTGAGCTTTCGACTGGAGGGATGGCCGGGCATCTGTCGTCCGCCGCTGCTACTGGAACGCTTCGCATAAAACGCCAAGGCCAGTTCGCGATTGGTCATCCCTCGCGCGAGCACCAGTGCGCGGCTGCGATAATACGTAAACAGGTAGTCGACTGGTTCGAGCAACAACCCGATCACCGCCAGCGCCTCATGCCCCGCTCCGGAAACTTGGAACCAACCTTTGCCCTGCCTCAACAACAACTCCTCGCGGCGATCACCCTGCCGCGCGAGCGACATGAGCCTGAGCAGTTCGAGCTTGGAGCGCGCTCGCTGACCGACCTCGACCGACAATTCGCTGCATGCAATGGACATCGATCTGGCCTCATTTGATTGATGTTGAAATTGTGGTGCGACGCTCCGCTTCGCACGACACGACGCGGAGAGCCTGTGAAGGAATTGAGCCGTGACCGTCAGGGAGCGGTCATAAGTCCTTGTCCATCACACTCCCTGACGGTCGCGGCTCGAAAGATTCACGGGCTCGGAGCGTCGTGCCACATTGGTCATTGTCCAACTCGGGCGACGTCCCGATTTGCCAACGGGACGGTCGCAGACGATAGAAACTTTCGCCGCACCAATTCGTCCAGCAGCGCCGCGGTGAAGCGCGGCGCGTCATGGTAATCGAGATGCGAGCCATCTTGGCAAGTGAATTCAGCCAGCGTCGGCACGTCGCCAAAATGGATCGTCTCTGCGCTGGACATGGCGGCGAACCGATCCCAGTACTCGCGTTTGGGGTAAAACTTTTCATCCAACTCGGCCAATGAACCGGAGACGGGAAAATGCACCATCGTCACCTTGCCGCCCCGTTGCTGAATTTTCTGGATCAAGGCTTCAATCTCGCGGGCTTCGACCAACCAAGCGTCGGGAGCCGGCGGCGGTTGCTCGTGATAGCGCTCGCGGATGTCGTTGTCTCGGCCTTCATAATTGGTTCCAGGAATGACCTTCGAGTAATCCACATATTGTGAACGATGGACATCCATGCGAAGCACTTGCGGTGTCGGTGATGTCCCATGAACCGCGCGATGGAACAGCACTTTGGCCGGATTGAGGTGCGGATTCAGCGACACCAGATGATCTTGGAAAAAACTACTGGCGCGGCAATTGAGTTGTTCGTTCAGCGTCCATTGCCGCCGGTAAAACTCGACATAATCCTGAAGCGAATTCCGATAACTCCGCTCCAGATAGGGCGAGACAGCATCGCAGATGACAATTCCACGGAAGTCTTGATCCTCGGAAAGATCGCGCAGCACAGCCATTGGCGGTCGAGCATATTTGGCGAGCTGCACCAAGTCATAGTTGGGAAATCGCTCGTGAAATACTGCTCGCGAGAAACCGACTTGCATGCGCGAGGCACCAACAAGCACCACTTGCGTTTGCGTTGCACCCACGCGCTGACGTTCGAGCGACCAGACATCGGGGCCGTCCACGAGCGACGGCGTAAATCCCTGCGTCCGCCAATGGTATTCCCAGCCGCCAAACATCAGACCGGCCAGACACAACCCCAGCGCCCACATGCGTCCCCAAGGCCCACTGGGAACGATTCGTTCAGGCACATCGCTCAAGTCGATTGACTCGGGCGTGCGAACCGGTTCAGAACTGGAAATAAATAAACGCACGGTCGTCTCCGGACATCGTCGCAATACAAAACAGCATTCCGGCAATCGCCAGCGAACGGCCCCACCAAGGAACTCGCTCGGCGACCGCTTCCAGTGACGTATCTCGCATCAGCCAGTGACACAGGAACAGAAACGGCATGATGGCCAAGGGGACGGCGGCCTCTTTCAGCGAGAGTGCTGTGCTCGATGTGGCTCCCGCGCCGGCTCCGGCCATGCTCGTCCACATCCAGAAGGCTTGGCCGAAAGTTTTTCCGCGAATGAAGACCAACGAATGACAGAACACCGCGAATGTGAGCAAGGCCAGCCCCAGCCGCATTGGCGTCCAACCCCAACAGGCGGCCCGGCCGCAGACCGCGCGCATCCCACGTTCGGACGCCAGCAGAACTCCCTGCAACGCGCCCCAGAACACGAAGGTCCAGGCGGCTCCGTGCCAGAGTCCGCAGATCACCATCGTCGAAATCACATTGACGCTCGCCCGCAGCCAATGAGCTCGGCTGCCACCCAGTGAGAAGTAGAGATAGTCGCGGAGCCACGTCGACAACGAGATATGCCAGCGTTGCCACAGATCGGCAAATCCGATCGCGGCAAACGGAAAGCGAAAATTGTCTGGGAGATGAAAACCGAAGCACAGAGCCGCGCCGATCGCACAGGTCGAATAGCCCGCGAAGTCGCAGAAGACTTGTCCCGCGAAAGCCAGCGTCCCACACCAAGCGCTGATCGCGTCCGGCCGAGGCATCGCGAAGACCGCGTCCGATACAGGTGCCAGCAGACCATCGGCGATGACCACCTTCTCAAACAGTCCCAAGACGAGCAGACAACAGCCCCAAGCGAACTGTGGCAGCGTGGCCGTGCGAGCCTCAAGGCACTGCGGCAAAAATGTCGAACCGCGGATAATCGGTCCCGCGACCAGTTGCGGAAAGAACGTGACATACAGCGAGTAATCCAGAAATGACGAACAAGGCTTACTCTTCCGACGATAGATGTCCCAGATATAGGACAACGTCTGAAAGGTATAGAAGGATATTCCGACCGGCAGAATGATGTCCGGCTTCGCGAGCTGTATGTGGACACCAAGCTGCTCCATCAGCAACAGGAAGTTGTCCAAGACGAAGCCGCCGTATTTGAAGAACCCCAGCATGCCAAGATTCGCGCACAGGCTCGCGGCGAACAGGGCCTTTCGTCCGCGCGGATTCTCGACTCGCCCCAGTTGTCCGCCGATAAACCAGTCGAGCAACATTGTGAACCACAAGATCAGCACGAACGGCGGATTCCACGCGGCATAGAACAAACAACTGGCGATCAGCAGATGCAGCTTTTTCACCCACCACGGCAGCGGCAGGCTGTGCAGCATCAACACGCAGACGAAAAACACAATGAAGGTGTACGAATTGAAAAGCATCGCAATGTTGAACAACGTAGAGTAGGCGGCTCGCCTGCTCGGATTCTCCATTGAAAAGCACAGGCGAGGCGCCTGTGCTACGACATGTCATTCGAGCCGCGACCGTGAGGAGGTGGTCAAATCCTGGGACACCGCTCCCTCACGGTCGCGGCTCTTTCTCACCCATGAACACTTCGGGTTAGCGGATGCTGTGTGCTCCGCAATGACTGACCGGAGTTGGTGAATCGTTTGAGCGAGACAGAATCGCTCGTGATACAACGCGAGCCCGCGTCGGCCTATCTGTTCTCGTTCGTGTGGAGTCATCAGCAACCGCTCGACAGCGGCGTGAAGGCTGTTGACGGTGTTCTCTTCGGCCAGCAACACGGCTTGGGACTGCTGCCAAATGTCCTCGGTCTGAGCTCCGGCTGCCGTCACGATCGGCAATCCCAGTGCGAGGCCCGCCATGACACTGCCGCGCCTTGTACTGATCCCATCGGGATATGGCTGCACGAGCAGATCACATGCGGTCAGAAAAACCGCCGCTTGTTCGGCGGGAAGCCCTCCTGTCGTCGTGATCCGTCGGGCGAGTTCGGGATAGGCACTCGTTAACCGGTTGGCGAATTCGCAACCATTCCGCCCCACAAGAATCAGCCGATATCTAGGAGACGCCCATAGCAAGCGCGTAAACAACTTGGACAATACTTCTGAATGAGTCGAATATGTTCCAAAGTGACCGATGACATAATCGCCAATGTTGGGTGCTATTCTCACGCGAAGATCAGCGACCAGCGCCTTGTCAGGCGCCGTCTCTGTGAGATTCGCCGGCACAGGAAGCCACTGAATTGTTCCGCCCGTTTTGGTTTGTCGAGGCAGCACCCGTTGCCACGCTGGGACGGACACAAACACTCGGTCAGCCGACCGCGCGGCGAGTGAAGCCATGACTCGATGCGCCGCCGCGAGGAGGTTGTGCTTCAACGGATACAGACGCCACGGAAACGCGACCTCGTGAAACATCACATCCATGGGGAGCTCACGCCGTCGATACAGCCAGTGACAAAATCCGATGTTCATCGACTTGTAACCAAACGCCTGCGGAACGTATTGCACCAACAGCCGAGCGGGCTGATCGAGTTGTTCGAGCTCAGTGGCAAGCAGTTGCAGACCGCTCCTGTCGAAGAGTCTGGGCACGCGTTTCACAAGAACACCGTCATCCAATGGTGTCTGTATCTTGCCTTCGGGAGCAAACACCGTGACCCGATCTCCGGCCTGCGCCAGTCCGCGAGCGACCAGCCGCGAATAGTCACTGACTCCGCCGGGTTGGGACGGGTATTCGCCGGTGAGGATAATCCAGTGCATGATGAATTCCGCTTGTCGTAGCTTGGCTCTCCAGAGCCGAGCGTTGTTGTCATTTCGCTCGGCTCCGGAGAGCCAAGCTATGCCCCGGTCACGCCTGATGGACCGGAACCAAACGTCGCAGCCGCTTGCGGATCACTGGCCCTAGACGTGTGAGGAACCCGGCCTGCAACCAGACCGGCTTCGGCCAATTTCCCAGCAGGATGTCGCGTCGCACGTAGGCGCGATCGAGGCTCTTCGTGATGTCGTCGGTGGTGATCCAGCCGGTGTCGATCGCTTCGCGAAAGTATCGGAACCACAAATCACCATCCGGATGCCGAGCGAACTTCCAAGGTTGCGTGTGCAGGCATGTGTAATGAATCAGCCGTGTCTGCGAGTCATGCCGGTCGAACTCATTCCAGCGCGGATCAAGCTGGCCCAACCGCAGTGGATAGTGTTTGAGGAACTCGCTGTTGAAGTGCGTGAAGTTCCGCATCGTGAATCGCCCGCGGTCGATGTCGGCGCAGATCGCTTCCAGATCGAACCGGCAGCGGTCGCAGTTGATGAGCATCACGCTCGGTCCCCAGCCGCCGAGGTAGTACGCATCGGCCTTCGCCAGAAAGTCATAGTCGTCCACCGGCGTGTCGAATAGTTCGCCGATGTCGCCCAGGCAGAGCATGTCCGAATCCAGAAAGATCGCCTTGCCCGAATGTCCGCAAAGCTGCGGGATGAGGTATCGGTACAAACTGAATTCCGTGTAGTTGCGGTACTTGATGTGGAGGGGCATCGGTGCCAGCACGGGCGGTTCGTCGTTGTGTTCGATGGCGTTGTGCGTGCCGTTGAAGACGTATAGATCCAGTGGTCGGCGGGTGTTCTTTTTCAGTGAGTAGATCAGCGTCTTCCGTTCCAAAAGACTGGCTTCTCCGGACCCGATAAAGACCCGCACAGGAGTTGTTTGAGTCATGATGTTCGTCCTCAATCCGGGGTACAGCGCTAGTGCGTCTTCAAGACTACGAATTCGGGTTCATGTGAGTGAGCGGCAAGGCGTCAACCGGCGTCAGTCCCCGGACGAATCGCGAGTGTGGTTCTGGCCCAACGGGCCAAGACTCGGCAGCCCAGGGCAACGCCCTGGGTTTGATGGCGTCGAAAACGGTAAGCCCT
>JAYVSP010000561.1:0-4976 GCA_043775215.1 Planctomyces sp.
ACACGAATCACGCACGGTCATTTAGCGGCAGCGAGACGGTGATACGCGTACCGCTGCCGGATTGGCTTTCCGCTCGGATGGTCCCTCGGTGAGCGGTCACGATTGCATAACAAATGCTTAGCCCCAAGCCGGTGCCAGTGGTTGTGCCAGCTCGCGAGCGGGATTGGTTGGCTCGATAGAAGCGATCGAAGATGCGCGGCACATGTTCGGTGGCGATGCCGATTCCCTGATCCTCGACCACGAGCATCGCTTTCCGCCAAGAAACATTGCACGTCAGAGTAATCGTGATCTGATCGGCAAGCGGTCGATCGGGTGAGTCCGTGTACGAGTTGTCGACCGTGCGTTTCGCGGCGGTGTACTTGATGGCGTTGTCCAGCAAGTTGTTGATGACCTGCCGCAGGTGTTGGCGGTTTCCCTCGACGATCACTCCACGAGTCAACTCAACCGCCAGCCGGATTCCGTGAGTCTCGGCTGCCGCTTGGAACATGTCGCACGCGGCTTGGACCAGCTCGTCGAGCGGAACCGGTTCAGCATGAATTTTCAAACGGTCTGCATCAACTTCCGCAAGCAATAACAACTGCCGAATCAGCACTTCGAGTGATTCAGTTTCGGCAATCACGTCGGTGAGCAGTTCGCGGTATTCCTCGGCCGAACGATCCGAGTTGAGCGCAATCTCGACGCTACTGTGAATCGCCGCCAGCGGCGACCTCAATTCATGAGCCGCATTTGCCAGGAAGTCATGCTTTTGTTGGAGGTATTCGGCCACACGATCCAGCAAAGTATTGAATGTGGCAGCCAACTGATCGAGTTCGTCACCCGATCCGCGAATTGGCAGCCGCTCGTTGAGTTGCGTCGGCCGCATTCGAGCGGCGGTGCGGGTTTGATCGGCGATCGGTTGAATCGCTCGACCCGCCAAAAAGTAACCGCCCAACGGAGCGACGAATAACGCCACCACGCCGATCAACATCACCAATTGGTCAATGCGTTCGAGGTCTTGATTCGGAATCGCCAGCGAAGAACCGACGACGACCCAGTGGCGGCTTGCGGTCGGTTTTGGCAGCAGTGAGCGGATGACTCGGAACCCCAGTCGGCTAGTTGCCGGTCCAGTGGCCACACTGAACAATGACTCGGCCTCCGCCGGCGTATTGATGCTCGACCAAGTCGTCTGTCCCTTGTCGCCGACAAACTGAACGAACCAAATGTGATGAGTGTGTCCGCGCGCTTTGCGATCCAGGTCGGCGAAGAGTGATTCGTTGTCGTTGGGTCGCGGATTTTGCAAAAGGAGCTGAATCTCGTCGAGATCTTCCAACAGGACTTCGTCAATCTCGTGCAACAGCGCAAAACGGACTCCTTCACGCACGCCGATCAGCACCGCGACAGCCGTCAGAAACACGGCCGCCGCATCCCACAACATCAACTGCACGCGTAGGGTCCGGATCCAAGCTCGAAAACGCACGAAGGACACTGCATCATCCTCTACCGATTCCCAAGTCATCGGAAAGATCGCTGCTTGGCCGCGAGTGGTAAGTGTATTAAGCGTCGGAACATTGAGAACATTGAGAATCTGAAGGATTTGCAATCAAACGCGCTTGGTGATTTGCAGCGTCTCATACAAGAATCCAATCGCTTTGACTTTCCCGGTGCCGATGTCGTGAGACTTCGGTGACGGTTGGATGACATGATCTTCGGACCTTCGCCTGAACTCGATTGCTATGCCGCCGGATTTGATTGCCCAAAGTATGACAACCGCAATGCCCAACACCATCAAGGTTGGTTCTGGATTGCCTGACAGCGACAAGGCCGATCGGCTTGAGCGCCTTCAGCAAGTGGTTGAGCGCTCGGGAGAACTGCTCCCGGCCCAGGGGCCTATTACGGCCTTTGTGTTTCTCAACACGTTGCAGGGTCTGGAGAATTTGCCGTTCGATGAAGGAATGCAGCGCGGGGCGCGTCTGTTTGGTTGCGAGCCTTATTTGTCGGAAGAGCGCTATCGCGAGAAGATGGCTCGCGGACGGATTCGAGTGGACGATCTGCTGGCCGTGACGCGAAAGGACTTGGCAGATCGTGCGAGTGTTCCGATTTGCTCGCTGGGGTCGCGGCTGGAACTGCGGCTGGCGATGTTGCAGTATCCGTTGCGGTTTGGACCGGATGCCGAGTTGCGGTGGTTCGTGGCAGAGATGGATGCGCTCACGCGGCTCCGATCCGAACCGCCGCTGGTGATTCGAGAGCGGTTTGTCGAAGAGACTCGGCATTGGGCGATGCGCGATTTGCGGAACATCCGCCAGCCGGGAACCGCCGGATCGCTAGCCGAGCCAGAGCCTCGCAGTCGGCACCGATTCGCGGAACTCCTGCAAAAATTCGGCGAACCGTCGATCGAACATTGGAGTCCGCGCAAGTGGGAATCATTTTCGCTGCAAGCTTTGTGGCGCATTTGCCACGACGGCGTTCAAGGCATTGAAACGACCAGCCCGTGGGAGCCTCCCGCCGCTCCCATCAGACACCGTGACCTCTTGCGGAATGCTGTTGGTGAAGACAGTGATGAATTGGTGAATCAAGTTTTGATCCGCTTCTGCGCACCGTTTGTGGATCAAGGCTTCGCTCATTGGACTTTGCCTCATCGCGAGAAGGGTTTCTTCAAAGCGTTTTGCGAGCTGTATCGGCTACCGGGCGGACCACCGGAGCGATGGTTACAAGGTCTACCGCAGGAATTGACGCGAGTTGTCGAGTCGGGATATGGACCGACAGAATCGCTGATGGAATCGCTCGAACTGCTCGGTATCAGCGAGAGTGAGTGGCCGGACTTCATTCCCGCGTCGTTGGTGGCGCTGCGCGGCTGGGCGGGGCTGATTTGGCAAATGGATGTTCGCGGTGATCGCGTCGCGCTGCCGACTCCGGCGGGAAGTCTGCTGGAGTTTCTGGCCGTTCGCTTGATCCTCGAGCGTGTGGCGTTGGCGTATGTCGCTCAACAGTCCTTGAATTACGGGGGACCGTTGGCGGGCTTGCGTGATGCGACTCGCGGACGGATCGCGGATCGAAACACGAATAGCGTGGATCAGCGTGCGTTCTTGGTGTTTCAACTCGCACAATTTTTGGGTTGGAGTCCTCCGGCACTGGATCACTTGTCGAAGCCCGAATGGTCGGCGATTGTCTCCGAGATGGAAGCGTTCGACGGCCTCGAACGGCGGCGAATGTTTCATCACGCGTTCGAACGGCGGTTTCGAATCCAGTCGCTCGATGCGTTGTCTGTGCATACGAAGCGCCCGGCCAGCCGCGTCCCTTCGCCTCGATTTCAACTTATTTCTTGTATTGATACGCGCGAGGTCGGGTTCCGGCGTCATCTCGAGGAAGTGGCTCCCGAGGTAGAGACTTTCGGCACAGCGGGCTTTCACTGCGTCCCCATTTATTATCGCGGCGCGGGGGACGCGCATTTCTCCACGCTCTGTCCGATCGTAATTCGGCCAAAGCACTGGGTCGTGGAAGATGTCGTCTACACGCTGGATGAGCAGAGCCGTTCGCGCGCCAAAACTCGACGGGCCTTGGGGACCGCATCGCATTCGCTTCATGTTGGGAGCCGGAGCATGGCCCGCGGCGCGATCCTGACGGCCGGGCTGGGAGTGCTGGCCTCGATTCCGCTGGTGGCTCGTGTGTTGTTTCCTCGATGGGCGGGGCAGATTCGGCGAACGGCGAGTCGCTTCGTCGCACCGCCGCCGATGACTCGATTAAGACTGGAGCGAACCTCGCCGACGGCCGGACCGGAAGAAGGTCAGATTGGGTTCACCGTCGAAGAGATGGCGAACATAGGCGAGCGGGCACTGCGTGATATCGGATTGACCTCCGGCTTCGCGCGGTTGGTGCTGTTCATCGGACATGGTTCGTTCTGTTTGAACAATCCTCACAAGTCGTCGTACGATTGCGGAGCGTGCTCAGGCGGCGCGGGCGGTCCCAACGCGCGGGCGTTGGCCGCGATGCTCAACGACCCGCGCGTTCGCGAAATTCTCGCCGGACGCGGTTTGCAAATCCCCAACGACACCGTTTTCTTGGGTGGCTTGCACAACACTTGCGCGGATCACTTCACGTTCTATGATCTGGATCTGTTGCCACAATCTCACTTCCAAGACTTCAAGGCGGCGGATCAGACTTTGGACGAAGCGTGCGATCGAAATGCTCACGAGCGCTGCCGGCGTTTTGATTCCGCACCGTTGAATCAGTCGTTCGAGGCAGCGCGGCGGCATGTGGAAGGCCGCTCGGAAGACTTGGCGCAGACGCGGCCGGAGTTCGGCAACGCGACGAACGCGCTCTGCATTGTCGGCCGGCGGCAACGGACGCGCGGCTTGTACCTGGATCGCCGCGCTTTCATGCAGTCCTATGATCCGACGCAGGATGACGCCGAACACAACATCCTGGCACGGATTCTAGGAGCCGTTGTCCCGGTCTGCTCCGGGATCAATCTGCAATACACGTTATCGTACATCGACTCTCCCGGCTGGGGATCGGGGACCAAGCTGCCGCACAACATCACGTCACTGCTGGGAGTCATGGACGGTGCGGCTAGCGATATGCGCACCGGGCTGCCGTGGCAAGGCGTGGAAATTCACGAACCGTTGCGACTGTTGTTCGTTATCGAAACGACACCTGACGCAATTCTGTCTATCATGCAGCGAAACCCGGTGATTGACCGGATTCTGCGCAACGGTTGGGCACAGTTAGCGTTGCTCAATCCCAACTCGTCTGAAATCTTGGTGTACCGGAAAGGGGAATTCACTGTGTACTCGCCCGAACAAACGGAGCTACCCAAGGCCGCATCCTCGATCGATTGGTATCGCGGCTGGCGCGAGCATTTGGGATTCGCGCAGATTGAAAAAGAAGGGCGCAAAGCGTAACGCGGCGAAGCCGCAAATCCGAAAACCAAAGAACCAAATCCGAAAGAAACACAACGCCCGAAATCCGAACGGCTACTTGCCGCGACTGAGGATGTGGAT
>JAYVSP010000562.1:0-3112 GCA_043775215.1 Planctomyces sp.
AACTCTTGCAGTTCGGCGGTGAGAGCATCTTGAGACGAAGGAGTTTCATTATGGACTTCGATCAGAGTGCCGAAGACTTCTTGCCGAAGTTGTTCGAGATCGGCGCCTGGTTGTTGAGCACGCTCCACGGGTGACTGGCCGTAGAGCAATCGTGCGGAGGGCGCGTACGACGTCACTTCGCGCGAACTGTAATCGACGGTGATGCAGCGCGAGGCAGTCCAGATCGTCGCCGCTCGGCGAGCTGTTGGATGGATGCGGCTTGCAGACAAATCGGCCGTACAACCGTTTTCAAATGTCAGGCGCGCTTGGACGGCGTCTTCGTGCTCGCCCATCAGCGTGAGGCCAAATGCTTCGACACGCGTGACCGGCGAATGGACCAACGCCAATACCAAGTCGAGGTCGTGAATCATCAAGTCATGTACGACGCCAATGTCGGTCGAGCGAAAACTAAACGGGCTGAACCGTTCCGACCGAATGTATTTCGGCTGATCACACAAGCGAGCAACCGCTTGAAATGCCGGATTGAAACGTTCCACATGACCAACCTGCAGAATGGCTCCCGATCGCTCGGCCAGTCTGACGAGCGGCTCGGCTTCCAGCAGATCGGCGGCCAGCGGTTTTTCCACGAGCGTCGGAATTCCGTTTTCCAGAAAGTCGGTGGCGACGTGGCGATGAAAACAGGTGGGGACCGCGATCGTCACGGCGTCGACTTCATCGATCAGCGTGCGATAGTCCGCAACCCACTTGGTCCCGACGGACTGAGCGACTTGCCGGCCTTGCGACTCATTTGAGTCCGCGATACCAATTAGCTCCACGCCGGAAAGGCCCGACAGGATGCGTGCATGATGTCGCCCCAATGCTCCGACACCGACAACGGCAAGTTTCAATGGCGTCATTTCGTCACCCTTTAGAGTGCAGTGATTGCAGTCTGGAGTGCTGCGGTTCAACGCAGCTCCGTTCTGTGGGAATTAAGACACTGAAGTTCGAGTAAACGGCGATCACATTTGTTGGGAGCACTCTGCCGAGGCCCGGCACTCCTGGCTTATGCGGCTTTGCGTTGCGCGTCCTGGTGGTCGTCTGCCTGAGTGTGGATTTCTGATGTCTTATCAATGTGTGTGTTGACGGACGGTGCATTGCGGAAGACTTCTCGGCCGCGCCCCACGTTGCCGGCGTGCGACATCTCGATGAAGTTCAGTAGCATGCTAAGTTCCATCGGGATGATGCCGTCCATTTCTTGGTGGAAGATTTCGCGAACGGCTTCCAGCGTCTTGTGCTCACGGAACAGCAGGCGGTGGGCTCGTTTAATGACCTGGATCGTGTCGTTGGAGATTCCTGAGCGACGCATGCCGACGATGTTGATTGTGCTGAACTCCAGCTTCTCGTTGCCAGCCGCCAGCATGAATGGCGGCACGTCCGTAACAACTCGCGAGCAGCCGCCGACAAACGCCAGCGTGCCGATTGATGTGAAGTGATGCACGGCCGTGTTACCCGACACGATCGCTTTATCGTGAACGTGAACGTGTCCCCCCAACAGCACGCCGTTGACCAGAATGGTGTTGTCGTAGATGCGGCAATTGTGTGCGACATGGCAATTCGACATCAGCAAGTTGCGATGGCCGATGCGTGTGCCGTGATCTTCCTTTTCCGCGCCGCGATTGACGGTGACTCCCTCGCGAAAGACGTTGTCGTCACCAATCTGCAGCCAAGTGGGGGATTCCTTGAAGCTGTTGTCTTGCGGCTCGCCACCGATGACGCAATTCGGAAAGAAGCGATTCCGCTCGCCGATTGTCGTGTAGCCGATCAGCGTGACATTGTTCTGCAAGCGGCATCCGTCTCCCAGGCGAACGTGCGAACCAATCACACAGAACGGACCGACCTCGATGTCGTCACCGAGTTCCGCTCGCGGGTCTACGCACGCCAGAGGATGAATTGTGTTGGCCATGAAAGACGTCCTTATTTTTACGTAGCCATCATCGCTCCGCGTGATGAGCCGAGTGCTTCACAAGCACTGGCACGCGTTCGGCTCGTCACGCGGAGCGGTGACGGCTACGTATCTGATTAGATAGCCTCCGAGCGGCGAGACTTTTGATGAGTGACCAGAATTCGGCGGATGAGTTCGTGATTATGCCGATGCCCCGATCGATATGCATTGACATAGCCATGCAGATCACAACCGATGAGTGCGAAGTCGCCGAGACAGTCCAGAATTTTGTGCCGAACACATTCGTCAGGGCTGCGGAGTTCGTTGTCGATCACCTGGCCCTGTGTATTGAAGACCAACAGGTCTTGGTAAGTGACTCGGCGGCCGTAGCCGGCGGCTTTCAGTGCAGCGACCTCGGACTCCAAAACGAACGTGCGGGCGAAGGCGATCTCGCGAACGAAAGTTTCGGGGGTCATCTCGACGGTCAGCATCTGCGGTATGATCGGCGAGCGTTCTCCGTAATCGAGCTGATACGTAATGGCCAGTCCGTCGCGTTTCAAAGGCCGAGCGGCCACATCAATATCTTCCTCGCGGGACGTCACCTGTACTGGAGTCCGTAGTGAAAGGACTTCCCGAGGACGATCCTGTTCGACGCTGCCAGCCGATTGAAACAGATGGCACAGTTCGCGGCACGAACCGTCAAAGCCCGGCACTTCCGGCCCGTTGAGTTCGATCAGGCAATTATCGATGTGCATTCCCGCCAGTGCAGCCAAGACGTGCTCGATCAATTCGACCTGCACGCCATCGCGAGCGATCGCCGTCCGCCGATGTTGAGGCACGACGAAGTCAATCGTCGCGGGAATCGGTGACGAACCGGGAATGTCGATGCGTTGAAACGCGATTCCGTAATCCGCCGGCGCCGGATGAAACCGCAAACGAACGTCTGCCCCGGTGAAGAGGCCGACGCCCTCGGTTTCGACTTCTTGCCGAAGGGTACGTTGTGGACGAACATCCATGTTCGAGTTCCAACTGCCGCCTTTGAAGTGCGGTTTCCTTTTGGAGTGCGGTGATGCATCACCGCTTTCCTTTGCGGCGAAGCCGCTTTGTATTTGCTCACAGGGAATTATTCTTCACGCGGGGAAGAATGAGGTTTTTCCGATCAGCCGGAACGCGCTAGCGTCCGGTTCATGA
>JAYVSP010000563.1:0-20862 GCA_043775215.1 Planctomyces sp.
AGGGCTTACCGTTTTCGACACCATCAAACCCAGGGCGTTGCCCTGGGCTGCCGAGTCTTGGCCCGTTGGGCCAGAACCACACTCGCGATTCGTCCGGGGACTGACGCCGGCTGACGCCTTGCCGCTCACTCACATGAACCCGAATTCGTAGTCTTGAAGACGCACTAGATTTTCGTCTTTCACTCCGCGAAAGAACGTCATTTCGTAGAGTGAAAGGCGACAATATGGGTGCGATGGTGCGCTGCTAGCCCACGATCATTCCCAGAAGGACGAGAGCCAGCGGCTGATTTGGTGAATCCCAATTCTTAGTCGTGACGCACTTTAGCGCGACGCGGTAATTCGGGCTCACTTGGCAACGGCAGGTGGAGCGTAGCCGGGAGCTGCGACGAACAACTTCACTTCCTTGCCGTCATCGGTGTTCCAGAGTCGAACCTCGCCAGTGAAGCTGCCGGCGGCAACTCGCTTGCTCGCGGCATTGAACGCCACCGAATAAACCCAGTCGGTGTGACCGGCCAGCGAGAAGACTTGACCGCCGTCCGCAAACTTGTGAATGCGCGCCGTCTTATCCGCACTGCTGGAATAGATCATCCCTTCCTTGGTGGTCACGATGCGGAAGACATCACCGCCAAAGCCGCCGATCGCGCGGGCCTGGGCCGCGTCCGACACATTCCAAATACGAATTTGCTTATCGGCTCCGCTGCTGATGACCTGATTGCCATCGGGTGAAAAGCCGACTCCATACACTGGCTGTGCATGGGCGTTGAACGTGACCAGTGAATCGCCTGTTTTCAGATCAAACACTTTCGCCGTCTTGTCGCGGCTGGCCGATGCGAGCTTTGTTCCATCGGGCGACCAGGCGACGTCCATCACCCAGTCGGCGTGGTCCTCAATGGCCAGCAGCTCTTTTTGGGTCGCGACCTCAAACACGCGGATCGCTCGGTCTGCTCCGCCGCAAGCCAGCTTCGTCCCGTCAGGGCTCAGAGCCACCGCGAACACCGCGTCATCCGTCGACACTAGATCGCCGAGTAATTGGCCGTTGTCGACATTGAAGATTTTGACTTCACCGATCTGCGCCGGAGTTCCCGCAGCGACAAATAGTGTCTTGCCATCGGCGCTGAATTCCAGGTCGTAGACCCGCTCGGCCACGTTGCCGATGCGCCGCAACAGCGCGCCGTCGGCCGGATTCCACAACACGACTTCGTGATAACCGGATGTTGCCAGCACTGAACCATCCGTATTAAACGCGACCGCAGTGATCGGGACGGGGACCGGATATTTCTCCAGCGCCGGGGGCTGAATCTCTTTCGGTACGATTCGAATCAGCGGAGAGGTCGGTTCGACGCCGGCATTCAAGGTCGCTCCGGTCGCGACCCATTTTTCGATGACTGCGATTTGCTCTTTGGTCAACGGATCGGCATCCTTGGGCATCGAGCCATCTTTGAGCAGCTCTAGCAGATTTGACTTCAGATCGCCCGCTTTGACCGCCTCACCGGTTTCGCCTCCTTTGATGATCGCGGCGAATGTTTCCATGTTATAGCGCCCCTTCGCCGTGCGTGCGTTGTGACACGCCAAACACCGTTTCGCAAAGATCGGTGCGACTGAGTGCGAGAACGACACCATCCGGCCCAACGAAATCAGCCCGCCTTCCACCGCGCGTTGTTTCGTCACCCATTCCGTGTTCACCGCCGCGAGTGCATCGGCCGACTTCTGGACTTCCGGCTGAAACGCCTTGACGTCGGTATCGAGCTTCGTCAGCCCGGCCGTCGCATCGGTGATTGTCTTCTTCGATACTTCGATGGTCTGAGTCGTCGTCGTCACCAGCGCAACCGCATCGGCCGCCGCTTTCTGAGCCGCCTGAGCTTTTGCTTCTTCTTCTTTCGCCCTTTTAGCCGCCTCTTCCGCGAGTTTGGCTGCCGTGTCGGCCGCCGCCTTCACGGCCGTAAAAACTTTTTCGGCTTCGACCTTCGCCGCGTCTGCTTTAGTCGCCGCTTCCTGAGCCGGCTTCAGTTTCTCTTCGCTGGTCTTCAGCGACGTCTGAGCCATCGTCAGCATGGTCTTCAGTTTGGCGATCTCGTCGGAGAGCGACTTCGCCTTGTCTTGCACTCCTTTGAGCTGAGCCGCAGCCGCATCCTTCCGTCCTTTTGCCTCATCCGCTTGCTGTTTGAGTTGATTGAGTTGCTCTTCCGTGGGAGGATCGAACGCGATCGCGCGCGTCGCGACCAGATTCGCCAATGACAGAGCCACAACACAGACCAATGAACGCACAGCAAAGCGAGTCATGAGTTTTCCTTTCCGGGATAGGGTTCGCCGCGCGAAGCGGCTGAAAACCGGAGGTTCTCCAGGCGGGATTGTTTTAGGCGGGAGACGTCAATCACAGGCAGGGTCGAAACAGCATCCCTGGATGTGTGCGGGGTGTCAAGCAGTCGCCTGAAAGTCGCGGACGAATACGTCGATCCTGGCCGATCAATCCGAATGACCGGCAGCATGACTTAGGTTTGCCTCTGTCCAGAGCGGATCGGGACAGAGTCCCAATCTCCTTTTTGACGGCGTGCCGCGAAAAGATCTGGCCGAACTGTCAGGCACGATCTTCCCGCTGCTGTTGGACGCGCTGAGCGACGCGGTCTTCGGAGTTGAAATTGAGCACGTTGGCCGTAACTCGCCCAACTGGAGTCCGCACTAAGATCAAGAAACCTCGTCGCTCAAAGTGTTCCATCCAATTTTGAGTGCGCGGATTAAAGAGCGGCACAAGCTGTTTGCGACCCAATTCGCGACCCGCCAGATTTGTGCCTTTGGCCAAATTACAGTCCAGGCAGGCGAGTGCGAGGTTCGAGTCTTTGTTCGTGCCACCGTGCTTTTTCGGGATCACATGCTCGATTTGCAGTGGCAACGTCGAACTTACTTGAGTTCGACCGCAGTATTCGCAGCAGTTGTTCGCGCGGTGTCGCACGAGTCGGCGCGTCATTGAGTCCATCATTCAACCAAATCGCGAAGACGCAGGCGAGCTTTCGATTGGATGATCGATAAGAAGTTGTTAGCTCGAACGTATCCCGCATATTCGGCCCGCTCTTCCTCAGACAGTTCTCCTTCCGAACATTTTTCAGCGAGCTCCTCAAGTCGATGTTGCAGCGATTCATCGACTTGAAAATTGGCCAATGCTTCGGCCTGTTCTCGCGAGAAAAATTGGATCGCTCCGTCGATGCCTCGGTCGAATGCTTGACCTTCAAGGATCGGTGCCATGGTTAGAACTCCAGTGAGGCATGGCCTCAAACCGGATCAACGTAGCCATCATCGCTCCGCGCGACGAGCCGAACGCGTCATCGACACCGTTTGGCAATCCGGCTCGTCACGCGGAGCGATGACGGCTACGTTGACTTTCCCCAAAACTTGACTCAACTGACAACTTTCGGACTCGAAGAACCCCAGTGCTTCAAAGACGGCCAGATCTTAACCCTTGCCATGATCCAATGCCTATGTTGACCGCAAGATCTGGAATTCGCACACCTGACTCCTGGCTCAATAAAAATGCCTCACCGGAGTTCGCTGTGCGAGGTGGGGCTGAAAGCTGGAGAAGAAATCGTAGAACAGGCGGCTCGCCTGTTTTTTAGGGGGAACCCAAGGGCAGGCGAGCCGCCCGCCCTACGAAAAACTCACAGCTTCTGAGTGGCGGCGCGACTACTTGCGGTGCCGAATCCGAGCACGCATACGCCGCTTATTGCTGCCAATTTTACGTCGGCCGCGGCCGGTTCTCTTGACTCCCATTGCTGAGGACTCCGTCTGTTCTGCTGGAAACTGGAAGTTGTGTCAGTGATTGACTCGTGAAACAAGGCGGGGACTCTAGCAGCCGCTCCCATTGGCTTCAACGCCACGTCCGACAAGTCGTTTCGTTGTTTCTGATCAACGATTCCGCCATTATGCCCAGGATCGGCACCTGATCTGATTCCAATTACTCGGCGAGTCCTTCCGATGGCAGTGCGAGGCATTCGCGGGGCCACCAGCGTGGCCAGCGATGAGAAGTCTGAAATTTTGGCAGCGACTCGCGAGTTGCTTGTCGAGTTGCTGCGTGCCAACGGTCTGGAAGACCATTTCGACGAGATCGCGTCGGCCGTGTTCACGACCACGCGCGACCTGACGTCGGCCTTTCCCGCGGAAGCGGCTCGTGCGCTCGGCATGAGTTCCGTGCCGTTGCTGTGCGCTTCGGAAATCCCGGTTCTCGAAAGTCTGCCTTGCTGTATTCGGTGTCTGCTGCACGTCAACACTGACAAATCGCAGGCCGAGATGATTCACGTCTACCTCCGCGACGCCAAGAAACTCCGCCCGGATGTTTCGAGCGCACAATGAAACTGGCGTGCGGCGGCTCGACGCAGCACTCCATTCGATTGCAACGAATACTTCGATGGGCGGGAGAACCGCGGTTGTTCTGCCGATTTTTTTAGCGGCAATTTTCGGACTTCGAAAGTTGCTATTCCAATTGAATGGAGGGCTGCGTCGAGCCGCAGCACTCCAGGTTACAGCGCATTCAGGATCGCGATAATGTCGGCGCTCAATGTGAACGCTTCGTGAATCTCGGCCGGAGGGTCGACGACCATATCGTTCCCTTGCTGTCCTGCGATCGTGTCGGTGCCGCCTTGACCGTTGAGCGAATCGTCGCCGTCGCCACCCAGGATGATGTCCTGTCCGCTGCCCCCTTGGATGCTGTCGTTGCCGTCACCGCCGACGATGATGTCATCGCCGTCGCTGGTGTTGATCCAATCATTTCCATCAGCGCCGTTGACGAAGTCATTGCCGATGCCGGTGATGATCGTGTCATCGCCATCGCCGCCGTTGACTGTATTACTGCCGTCACCCGCGTTGATGTAGTCATTGCCGTGATCGCCACGGATCTTGTCGTCACCAGCGTTACCGCTGATCGTGTCATTGTTGCGGCCACCATCGAGCGTGTCGTTTCCGTTGCCGCCGACGATCGCGTCTGCTCCGACACCACCCAAGATCGAGTCCTGACCGGCCATACCGTTGAGATTGTCGTCACCGACTCCTCCCAACAGTGTGTCATTGCCGTCTTCTCCCTTGAGCGTGTCGTTACCGACTCCGCCATCGACACGGTCATCGCCTTGCTGGCCGTTGATCGAGTCGGCTCCGTCGCCGCCATTGATCGAGTCATTGCCCAGGCTGCCGCCCAACGCGTCATCGCCGGCGCCGCCGATGATCGTGTCATTGCCGGCCCAGCCACAGCATGAGTCGTTGCCAGATCCGCCGTTGATCGTGTCGTTACCCAGCGAGCCGTTGATCGTGTCGTTGCCAGCATCGCCGTTGAGCCCCAGTCGAACCGTGCCGATGTTGGCTCCCAAAGCGTCCACCAGGTCATTCCCCACGCCGCCGTTGATCGTCAGCAGGACGGTTCTCACTTGGTTCACGTTGCCGACACTCAGGATGTCATTGCCTCCGAAACCATTGACGACAATGTTCGACACGGTGCTGGGCGTATCAGCCGAATTGGCGATTGTCAGTGTCGCGCCGCCCCACGTCACAATCAGTTGAGCATGAACATCCTGCCCCACGGCGATGGTGTCCGCCGCCGCGGTGCCGACGACCGAAACCGTATCAAAGCCTTCCGAGCCGGAAACGGTATCGTTGCCGCTGGCGGGACCGCGCCACAAGTTGGTGTCGTCGCCGGAATCTCCATCCAGTGAATCAGCTCCCCCCTGCCCGTCCAGCGTGTCGTTGCCGTCGCCGCCGTGCAGCGTGTCGGCTCCTGCGCCGCCGAGGATCGAATCGTCGCCGCCACCGCCATCGAGTTGATCGTTTCCGCCACCGCCGTTGATTGTGTCGTTGGCCTCATTACCGACGATCGTGTCGTTTCCGTCACCACCATCGAGCGTGTCTCCCAACGTGTCGACGTTGTTGGGTGGTGGTGGCGGCGGTGGCGGCGGAGGAGGCGGAGGCGGCGGAGGTGCCACGCCGTCGTCGAAGGTGAGGTTATCCATCGCGAACCGTGTGCTGGATGTCGCGGTCGTGAAGTCGACCACCGCGCGAGTGATCGCCACACCGTTGTATTGGAACGTCCCTTCCACAAACACGTTGATTGTTGTCAGCGTCACGCTGGTGGATTGAACGAGCGTGTTGCTGGCGTCGAATAGGGACACCGTGTAGGCATTTGCCAGAGTTGGTCCCCCTTCGCTACGGGCCGTTCCAAAGCTGAGCGACACCACCGGCGTGGCGAAGTTCATGGTCAAGATCCCACCCGCGTCCCCTTCGAGATTGGGCGGTTGAATAACGGTAGTCAACGACGGTCCGGTGAGCGTGTTGAATACCGCGTCCGTACTCGCAACCCCACCGACCGTGAAACCGAACGTCACCCCCTCGACTGTCAATCCGTCGATTGGCTGCGAGGGAACTTCATCGAAGGTGATCGTATTGACGACTGACAATACGGACTGTTTGAGGAAGGCATTTGAGGTCTCATCGTGCTTGCTCGCATCTTGCGTGGTCGTCGAATTTCTAGACCATGCAGAGCTTTGTCCATTCATCAGCGGTCCGGTTGCGGAGACTGTGCCTTGAACGAAAGCACTGTCGGAGAGCATCCGCGACTCCGGACGCATCATCGTCCCACTCTTGAGCTTCAAGGCGTCCGCAGTTTGCAGCGACGTGTTGGATGGCGCGACCAAGAACGTATCTGCCTGAGCCAGATTGACCTGATAGCCCAAATCGGCCATTGAGGCGATTGTGATACGGCTGAGCGGATTGGCTCCATTATTGATGAAGCCGGTCATCAGTTCGTTGGTGAAAACGGATTCGCGCCAATGACCGTCGGCGGTTCCCGGGCCGCCCGTGGCCTCGACCGGCACATCCGGGCCGGTCGCACTGAAGCGGGTGTTGTACTCTTGCGTCGCCGTCGCCCCGGTGAATCGTGGATCGTTGCCGCCGCCCGCTGCCGGGTTTCGCAACAAATTCAAATTCGTCCAGATCGTGCCAAATCCCAAGACGTGCGCCATTTCGTGCAAAATGACGTCGTTCAGTTGGCCGGAGTTTTCCAACGCCGTTAAGTCAGCCGTGTCGAATTGCATCTGTCCGGTCGCCGGCAAAAACGTTCCGCTGCGGAGATCGATTGGTCCGGCCTGCCCCAAGATCCCTCCTGCTCCGTCAATCGCCAATCCACTGGCATCAATTTGTATGTCATCGACGAGACCGATGCCCGGAATATTCACATCGGGAACGTCGCCCGTGATGATCGATTCCCAGCGCTGTTCGGCCGCCGTAAACGCGGCTTGCTGAGTCGCCGTCAGTCCGCCCGAAAACACGATGACGATATTGAAATTGCCACCACCGCCGCCGCTGTCGTCATCCGTAATATTGCCGACCCCTTGAACGTCCAATGCCGTGGCGTTTTGCAAATTCGACAGTGCCACGAAGAAGAATTCATTGCCTTCTTGGGTCGTATCGCCGATCACCGGAATGTTGATCGTCTGAGTGGTCTGTCCCGGAGTGAACGTGACCGTGCCGGTTGTGGAAGTGAAGTCGCTGCCGGCGAGAGCCGTTCCATTCTGAGTCGTGAAAGTGGCCGTCACCGTCAAAGTTGTGGCTTGCGACAGCGTGACTGCGAAGCTCATGTTCGTCGTGCCGGTGTTCCCTTCAGTCACCGTCGCATCCGCGATGGACATGCTCGGCACGATGCCGGTGATGTCATCATCAATGATCGTGGCAATGCTTTGCGATTGTCCCAAAACGGCGCTGGTGGGATTCGACAACACCACGTTGAAGAATTCGTCCCCTTCCACATTGAGGTCGCCGATTACCGGCACGGCAATCGTTTGCGTCGTGACTCCCGGCGTGAAAGTCAGTGTGCCGCTAGTCGCCGTGTAGTCGCTTCCCGCGGTGGCCGTGCCGTTTTGGGTCGCGAAGCCGACCCTGACTGTTTCGCCCGAACCGGCCGACAATGTGACCGTGAACACGGCGTTCGTCGTACCGCTGTTTCCTTCTGTGACCGACAGCGATGACACGATCGAGACTTCCGGCTGAGTGCTGGCAAGGAAATCCTGGCCCGGACCTCCTTGCAGATTGTCGGCACCGCCCCCGCCGATCAGGACGTCGTCTCCGGACTGCCCCAAAAGCGTGTCGTTACCGGCATTCCCTTGCAGAGTGTCATTCCCGCCGCCACCCAGCAGTGAATCGTTGCCGTCGTTGCCGAGGGCTTGATCGTTGCCGGCTTCGCCGTTGATCGTGTCGTCACCCAACTCGCCACTGACGCTGTCGTCTTGCGCGCCGCCTCGTAGCGAGTCATTGCCGTCACCGCCCAACAGTGTGTCGCGGCCGCCTTGACCATCGAGCGTGTCATTACCAGCGCCGCCGAGCAGCGAATCTCCCAACTCGCCGCCGAGGATCGAGTCGTTGTCGTCACCGCCGTCTATCGTGTCGATGCCGCCGTCGCCGTTGAGCGTATCATTACCGGCACCGCCCAAGACGCTGTCTTGGCCGTTGCCCGCGAAGACACTGTCGTCACCCGTCTCGCCGGTGATCGTGTCGTCATCGTCGCCGCCGTTGATCGAGTCGTTGCCGTCGCCGGCCGAAATCGAGTCACGTCCGTCGCTGCCAATCAGGCTGTCATCCCCGGCGCCGGCGATGATCGTGTCTTCGCCGTCGTCACCGTCCAGCGTGTCGTTGCCGCTGCCTCCAGTGATCGAATCGTTTCCATCTCCGCCCAAGACACCGTTCGCGACATCCGGACTCCCAATAATGATGTCATCGCCGTTGTCGGCATCGACCTGGATCGTCAAATCCGCGTTGCTAAACACAACGGCCTGGACACCGCTCAAATCGATGTTGTTGTCGTCGTCACCGCCGGTGATCACGATCGCCGTTAAACTGGAGGCGGCCACATTGCCCAGCGAAGTCAACGGCACTCCATTGCCCAAGACTTGCACTTGGCCCGGCACGTTCGGGTTCTCGCGCACAGAAACATCGTCGGTCGATTCCAGGTCGATCGACAATTCCGTGCCGACGACCAACGCCGTGACCGTCAGCAAAGTCCGCGTCTCCAGAACCTCAGGCAGCACTCGCGATCGGCGAGACACGTTTTGAGCCGATGCACGGCGCAGCAAACTCTGCCGCGGTATCCCACCCAAAGTCATCCGCTGCCGCACCCGATCGATCCAGTTGTTCCAGGCCATAATTCAGGCTCCTTCCTTACATGCCCGAGGATGGTCACGACCGCTATAGCGGCTACGACCCTTGCAAACCGACGAACTGGTATTCGTCATACGCGCAGCACAATCGCTACAAACGGAGCGCGGCGCACTACGACCGACACGTTCGTCAGGACGGTTACATTCGTCAGAACGCTGAAATTCGTCAGGACACTGACATTCGTCAGAACGCCGACAACCGCGACAACCGGCACAGTCGTCAAAGTCCGCCATTTGGAGTGCGGGGATGCATCCCCGCTTTCAATTGCGGCGGAGCCGCTTTTTTTGGTTCTGTCGTTCAGCCGCGACAAAATCGCCGTTGCCGAGAAAGAAAGTGGCTCCGCCACAAACCAAGGCGGGGATGCATCCCCGCACTCCAAATGAAGAGCTTGCCGATAAACTTTGCCCAATCCGTTTTTCCGAAAAGGCCCATCAGTTCGTTGTGATGCGAACAGCCGTAAGTAGAATGCCGCCGTTCCGCAAACGCTGTTTTCGCAACCACTGTTGAGGGAGAACCAGTTCCATGCGAGACCTCCGCGATCAACTAACCCGAAGCGCAAGCGAGGCTGGGCCATGCGGTCCCGGCTTCAATCGCCGCGACTTCTTGAGAGGCTCCGGGGCCGCGGTCGCTGCGACCGCGCTGGCCACCAGCGAGCAAGGCGCCGCCGCTCAAGACACGACCACCAAAAAGAACGTCGCTTCCGGCAAGCCCCAGGACGTGACGCTCAGCGTCAACGGCAAGGATCACGCACTGACGCTCGAACCACGCGTCACGCTGCTCGACGCCTTGCGAGACGACTTGAACCTCACCGGTTGTAAGGACGTCTGCGACACCACCAACTGCGGCGCTTGCACCGTGATGATCGACGGCAAGCCGACGTATGCCTGTACTCGCCTGGCGATCGAGTGTGCCGGCAAGAAGATCACGACCGTCGAGTCACTCGCTGCTGACGATCCGGTCGTCGCCGGTTTCGTCAAGCATGACGCTCAGCAATGTGGCTTCTGCACACCGGGCTTCGTCATGGCAACGAAAGCCTTCTGCGACAAGAACCCCGGCGCGACACTCGATCAAGTCCGCAAAGGACTCGGTGGGAACATCTGTCGCTGCGGAACCTATGTCGGCATCACTGCCTGCGCGATGGAACTCGTTCAGAAGAAGGGAGGCAAATAATCATGGCGACCGAACTCAAAGTGGCCTGGGGACCGCGCAAGGAAAACGTGCATATCGGCAAAGACATTCAACGTCTGGACGGCGTCGAAAAAGCCTCCGGTGCCGCGAAGTACACGGCCGACACAAATCCCAAAGATTGCCTGTATGCCAAGCTGCTGACCTTCAAAGGAGGACACGGCAAGGTCAAATTGCTCGATCTGACGGACGCCAAGAAGGTGCCGGGAGTCAAAGCCATTCATGTCTTCGCCGAAGTCGGTGCAGAGTTGCTGTGGGATGGAGCACTCGTTGCCGCCGTCGCTGCCGAACGGCAAGAGCAAGCCGAAGATGGCGTCCGAGCCATCAAGGTCGAGTACGAAACGCTCGAACACTTCGTCGACGAGGATGATCTCGAAGGGGCGACGAAGTTGCACGAGACGAACACGTCGAAGGCGATCAAGGCGTTCCCGGTTGATATCCAAAAGTTGCTCGAAAAGCTGAAGGCCGATCGCACGGAAGACGAGAACAAGAAGCTCGATCCGTTTCAAAAGCAGCTCGATGCGGCGGCACAAATCAAGGCACTCGGCGAAAACACAAAGGGTGACGTCGCCGCCGCCCTCAAGTCGGCGGCCGTCGTCCACAAAGGTTATTACGGCATCGCGACAATCAGCCACATGTGCCTGGAACCGCATGGAGCCACCGCTCGATTCGACGGCAACAAGCTGAATGTCAATCTGTCGACTCAGAACGTCAGCGGCACAGCGGGCCAGTTTGCCGGACCGTTGGGCATGGATCAAGCCGATGTCACCATCCTGTGCCAGTATGTTGGAGGCGGCTTCGGCTCGAAGTTCGCCGCTGATGAATGGGGCGTTGCCGCCGCAAAGATGTCCAAAGAAACCGGTCGCCCCGTGCGACTGATGCTCGATCGTGCGACGGAACTCAAAACCGCCGGCACTCGCCCGTCTGGCTTCGCGGACGTCACAATCGCGGCCGACAAGGACGGCAAGATCGTCGCTTGGGACAGCCACCACTGGGGCTCGAACGGAGGCATGAAGGGAGCCACGATCAACCTCGCGCAATACCCGTATGTCTTCGCCTATGACAACATTGAAAATGCCAAGCGGAAGGCAACGGGCTTGATGACCAACGCCGGTCCCGACCGCGCCTGGCGAGCACCTCCGCATCCGCAACTCTGCGCATTGACTGACACCGCGATCGACGACATCGCGGCCAAACTCGGTAAGAATTCGATGGATGTGTTCCTCGCCAACCTCGATCTCACTCCGGAGAAGTTGCGAGCCACCTACGCCGCGGAAATCAAACGCGCGGCCGAGCTCATCGGCTGGTCGAAGAAGTGGCACGCTCACGGCAAAGCGGGCGACGGGGCCGTCAAACGCGGTCTCGGAATGGCACTCCACACTTGGGGCGGCCGAGCTCACGCCGGCACATGTACCGTCCGCATCAACCCCGACGGCAGCGTCGAATCATTGAGCGGCACGCAAGACATCGGCACCGGCACTCGGACCGCGATCGCCATCGTCTTGGGGGAAACCTTCGGCCTGCCGATTGAAGCAGTAAAGGTCCGTTACGGTTCGAGCGTTTATCCACGCTCCGGCCCGTCCGGCGGCAGCACGACAATCGGTGGCGTCTGCGGCCCAAACCGACGCGCGGCCATCACCGCGCTCGGCAAGTTGTTCGATGTCGTGGCCGAAAAGCACAAGGTTAAAGGTGAAAGTCTCAAGGCCAAAGACGGCAAGATCTGGTCTGACGGCAAAGAGGTCTGTACCTGGAAGGCCGCCTGCGGATTGCTCGGCATGATGGGCATCGAAACGCAATGCGAAGGCCCGAAGGATGACGGCCTGACTTCCGAGCAAGTCGGCGGAGTGCAGATGGCGGATGTCTCGGTCGATACCGAAACCGGTGTCGTCCGCATGAACCAGTTCGTCGCCGTGCAAGACTGCGGACTAATCGTCGACATGCTAACCGCCAAGAGCCAAGTCTACGGCGGCCTGATCATGGGCATCGCGTACTCGTTGACCGAGGAACAAATCCTCGACAACAAAACCGGCCGCTACATCAACGCCGACCTGGAGAACTATAAACTCCCACGCATCGGCGACATCGGCGAACTGATCGTCGAGATGTATCAGCCCGACAGCGAGTACGAACGCGGCATCATCGGCCTCGGCGAACCTCCGGTCATCTCCTGCGGAGCCGCAATCTCGAACGCCGTCGCCAACGCCACCGGCGTCCGAGTCCCCGTGATTCCGCTCACGCCCAAACGAGTGCTCGATGCGCTGAAGGCCGCGAAAGCTTAGCGCTATTTCTCAATAAAGTTTCAACGCAAAGACGCGAAGGCGCAAAGGAAGGCAAGCCCGAATTTGAGTGAAAAGTCGCCTCTCAATTCTTTCTTTGCGACTTTGCGGCTTTGCGTTGAAAAAAAACTTCCCGATCACTTCCTCCACCAAGAGGTTTTCCCATGAGAAACTTTGAATACGCTCGTCCCGAAACCGAGGCCGAAGCGCTCGAACTCATGTCCGAGCACAACGGCAACACCGCCGTCCTAGCCGGTGGGACCGACTTAATGAGTCTGCTCAAACGTGACGTGATCCAACCGGATCGCGTCGTGGACATCAAAAATGTTCCAGCCTGGCGCGGCATCAAGCCACACGACGGCGGCACGCTGATCGGCGCGAACACAACGCTCGACGAAATCAACGAGCATCCGATCGCCGCCGATTATCGCTCGCTGCTTGACGTGATCGATGGCATCCGCGCCATCCAGATCACGGCCCACGGCACCATTGCCGGAGACCTGTGCCAATTGCCTCACTGCTGGTACTTCCGCAACGGCTACGGCCTGCTCGCCCTGAAAGACGGCGAGTCGCTCGTGGCCACTGGCGACAACCGCTATCACGCCATCCTTGGGAACAGCGGCCCGGCGAAATTCGTCAGCGCCAGCCGCTTCGCCCCACCCGCCATCGCGTGGGACGCGAAAGTCCGAATCGTCACACAAGCCCGAAGCGCGAGCGAGGCCGTACTAGCCCGAAGCGCCAGCGAGGGAGTCGAGACGACCGCTGTGAAAGAAGAATGGCTTCCGTTGGAGTACTTCTTCGTCACACCCAAGATCAACAGCCAAGGCGTGACCGTTCTCAAGCCCGGTCAGTTGATCACGCACCTCTGGCTCCCCGCTGTGAGCGACACGCGCAGCGCAACTTACGAAGTTTTGGAACTCAGCGGCCTCGACCAACCGCAAGCCAGTGCCGCTTGCTGTCTCGGCCTCGACGGCGGAGTTGTCCGCAGCGCGAAGATCGTGCTGGGCCACGTCGCTCCCACTCCGTGGATCGCCCACGAAACCTCGAAGTGGCTCATCGGCCAGCAACTTACAAGCGACATCGCCGAAACCGCCGGCCGCATGGCCCTGTCGAAAGCGACCCCGCTCAGCCAAAACGACTACAAAGTTCAACAGGCTCAGACTGCCGTGAAACGCGCATTGCTCAAGGCGACCGGGCAACAGTTCTGACATCGATCAAGCTTTCGGGACATTGCTCTTTCAAAACAAAAGCCCTGCTAAAGACGCGGCACATCAATAACTGTCGTAGCCGAAGTCGCCAGACTTCGGATCTGAACTCTGGCGAGTTCAGCGACATCGGAAAGTTATTGATGCGCCGGTCTAAGTGAAATTGGCAGGGCTTTCATACAATTTCCAGTCCGTGTTTCGCTGCCGCTGCCACCATGCGGGCAAACATTGCCTCGGTGGTCGGTGGTCGGTGGTGGGGCGGCCGAACGGTCCTGCACCGGCTCCAGAACCTCCTCGAAGTTGGCACGCACTGGATTTAAGTGTGCGCATGTTCGTGAGGCTATTTCCGATAGCAAAGTCCGACGCCGTCCGCTGGCGAACTGCGGTTGGCCCGTGCAGAATTCCTGCAGAATTCAAAATGTCACTCGTCAACGAACCACTGGTCCACGAAGTTCACAATGGCGCGGCTGCTCAGGGAGACGGCAGACATGTCCCGTTCGAATCGTTCGAGTCGAGGTTCAACGTTACTTCCTCTCCAGGGATCGGCGTCAGGCGAGCACGCTGAATTGTCCGAGCGTCCCGAACTGCTGGCTGTCCCGCCGCCGGCAAACGGCTGCGCCCGGGAAGACGAGATTTGGCGAAACTTTCATCCGCCCCTCGTCGCATTCACGCGACGCCATTTGGGACAGACTTTGGCTCGTAAGCTCGATCCCGAAGAAGTCGTGCAATCTGTGTTTGCGATGTTCTTCGAGCGAGTCCGGCAGGGACGATTTGTGCTTGGCGATCATGTGAGTACCTGGCACTTGCTGGAGCGACTGGCGAGTCGGCAGTGCCATCATTGCTGGAAGTATTTTCACGCGGCCCGCCGCGATATTGGCCGCGAGGTGGAGTCGACCGGCCTGGCGACAACCGTGCAGCCGCGACGTGAATTCGCGGCGAGTGACCACCAACCTGCCGATCACCTGCTGCTCGCGGAAGCCATGTGTCGCTTGCTCACACAATTCAGCGATCAGCGGCACAAAGCCATCATTCGCCTGGCGCTCCACGGTTGCAAGTCGCATGAGATCAGTCTGCGCACCCATCACAGTCGCCGTGGAGTGCAGCAAGTTCTGCAACGCGCCCGCCAGTTCCTTTTGCGAATGGATCGGGAATTGGAGTGAGCCAAGTCCACAAGAGCACAACGACCAGCAGTAGCCGAACTCGCCAGAGTTCGGGGCTGTCTGAACGCGAATAAAGGGTCTGAACGCGAATAAAAGACTCCCGACCCCTTCTGAAGTCTGGTGTCTGAAGTCTGGCGACTTCAGCTACCCACCGCGATGACGTTCGTGTGCCAGTCAGTGTTCATGTTTTGGAAATTGCGCAAAGCCGCAGAATGAAATCCCAGCGGCACATTTCGCTGCGATTTGTGGAGCAAATGGCCCTTACCAATTGCAACCGTTCCGTGTTCTCATCCGTGTGGACTGCGTTGTGAGTGACTCGCAACCCCCAGCGGCAACACAGGGCCACACGGATGAAACTGAACGGCAATCGCTGGAATTCGTGAGTGTCCCGTCGTGCTCCACGATTGGTTACGGCTGAAGGCCGCGCACGGCGATTCGCTTCTCGGCGGTGATTCGCAACGAGAGTCGCACCCCTTCCCTGAGAAAAGGAATCTTGCCATGTGGTTTCCCAAATCGATGAGCGGATGGATCAAGGCGTGTTCCACAAACCGAGTCAAGCACCAGCGGCGTTGGAGCCGTTGCAGTTTGCCGGTCGCCAGCGAGCAACTTGAAGATCGAGTGGTGTTGTCCGTGACCCTTTTCGGGTTACCGAATTGGAACGATCTTGGCTCCAAGCCGATGGTTAGCGCGGGGAGTGTGTCAGACCCAAACAACCCTGCCTCGGGTGCCATCGAGGAGGTGGCGATCGATCCCAACAATCCCGCCCACATTGTCGTTGGAACGGTCAATGGAGGCATCTGGCGGACGACAAATGGTAATCGGCCATTTAATGGTGTCGATGATGATGCTGCCAACGGGGTTGATGACGCGCTCGAGCAACCGGATTGGGTTCCGCTGACTGATAACTTCGCCTCGCTGGCCATCGGTGATATTGCCTTCAGCCCGCTAGATGCCACGGGGAACACGATCTTTGCCGGCACGGGGTCTTCGAGCAGTTTGGGTAATTCTGGTGGCCAGCCCATTGGCGTGCTCCGCACCACGGACGGTGGCAACACTTGGTCTGGTTTCCAAATCACTCCTGCGCCTGGGGAACCCCCCGTTCGCGCCATCCTGCCCACGACCTTCGACGGTGACCCCGGGACTCTGGGCGTACAACAAACCGTGCTCGTCGGCACGACCACGGCCACGGGACTCTACCGTAGCATCAATGGTGGTCAGACTTACGCGCCGATCTCCGGCACGGGCGTTGGTCTGCCGAACGGTGCCGTTACTCAGATCGTCGGCGACCCAAACAACGCGTCGCGATATTTCGCCGGCGTGGTCGGGCAAGGGGTTTATCTCAGCACCGATGGCGGCGGCAACTGGGCTCCGGTCAACGGTACGGGAGGGAATATTCTGACGAACCTGGGCGCGTCCACTTCCATTCAAGTTGCCGCGGACCCCGGCGGCGGTGTCACGCGGCTTTATGCGTTGATTTCCGGCCCCACGGTTGGCGCATTCACCTCGACCGACGGGGGCACCAATTGGACCGCCTTGGCTGCGGTTCCTGCTGGATTCGCCAACGCCACCTTTAACAACTTTTACACGGGCATGGCGTCAGACCAGCTCGTGATTGATCCGACCAACCCCCTGATCGTTTATGTTTCCAATGGCTACGGCGGCAGTCAGATCTTTCGTTACGACCCAGTGGCGGTAAACTGGGTGCAGATCAATGGGGGAGCATTTGCCGCTGGAGGCACCACGCCTCACGCCGACAATCGCGATCTGAAGTTCGTCGGCAATAATGTGCTTATCAGCGCCAACGACGGCGGCATCTATTTCATGCAAAATCCGCAAAACGCCGTCGCCAACCGTTGGACGTCGCTTCATGGCCGCGGCACGAACGGTCTGGGAGTGACGGAGCACACCAATGTCGCCTGGGATAGCCGCTTCGACGTGGCGACTGGCGGTGCCCAGGACAACGGCACGACGGTCGAGAACGGGGCCGGTGATGTCGTCTGGACGTCGTACAATGGGGCCGATGGCGGCGATGTGCAAGTCGACATCGTCAACGCTGGCGCCGGCCGCTCCTTCCGCTATGCCAGCGTGCAGAACTTTTCTTTCTTCGCTGGTTCGCGGGCGCTCGGGAGGTATACATTTGACTCGGCGACCAATCAACCGATCGGCTCGGTGGAACTGATGCCGGCCGGCGGCCTCGCGAATTTCAACGCCCCGTTTACGCCGTTGTATGAGCTTAATGCCGTCAACCTGGGCCGGCTTGTCACCGGCGACACGACCAGCAGCCCAGGCACCAGCCCCGTGTACGAACTGACGAATGCCGCTACCGCTCCGAATGCGGCGGGGGCCACGTGGGTCGCGGTGCCAGTGGGTGCGGGCTTCGGCGCCGTCAGTGGCAGCGCCATCGCTGTCGGTGGACGCCTCAACGGACTGGATAACCCGGAAGTGCTGGTCGTCGGTTCGGCGGGCCGGGTCTTCGTCCGGTCCACGGCAGGCGGAACGTTGACCGCCACGACCGCCACCTTCCCCGGCGGCACCATTCAGGACATCGTGCTGGACCCGAATAACTGGCAACACTTCTTCGTCGCCGATGGATCGAACGTCTATGAGACCACGGACGCCGGTGCCACCGCCGGCAACTGGAGAAACCTGACTCCCGTAGGTCGACCTACCGGAAACACTTCACTGCAATCCATAGAGTTCATCCCGTCAGCAACCGGTGGCACCGTGCTCGTCGGCGGGAACCTCGGCGTCTCGCGTCTGGCGCTCGGCCCGCCCAATGCGCCCTGGACGCGCTTTGGACTTGGACTCCCAAACGCACTCGTCCAAGATCTGGATTACGATGCGACCGATAACGTTCTTTTGGCTGGAACGTTTGGCCGTGGCGCTTGGAGCATTCCCAATGTGACTGCGGTGATTGAGACGCCGGGAGTGTTAAACGTCTGCGGCGACGAATTGTTCCCGAACCAAGATGATACGGTGCGCCTGGTGCGGAATGCTGTCAACCCACTCCTCCTGGAGGTTTACGTCAATGGGGTGCTCGAATTCAGCAACTTTCTGGTGGCAATTCAGCAGATCAACGTCTTCACCGCCGGCGGCAATGACCTGTTGATCGTGGACAGCACGAACGGCCTAATCACCGTGCCCAACGGCATTCGCTACGATGGCGACAATGGCTGTCCCGGCCAAGCCGGCGCCGGCTTGGGCGGCTTCGACACTCTGCGCCTTGACCAGACCGGCGGCAGCCAGAGCAGCGACGTCTACAGCGTCGGTCCCGGTGTCGGACAGGGAACCAGCACCATCACCGGCATGACCGGCACGCAACAGGTCTTCTTTGCAAATCTGGAGCCGGTGCTTGACCTCGTCCCCGCCACCAGCCTGACCGTCAACGCCACGCCCGAGAGCAACGTCATCAACTACACAGTGGGCTCGGTGGTGGCGAACGGCAAGGTCACCGTCGACAACTACGAGTCAATCGAGTTTTCCAACAAAGTCGCGGTCACCATCAATGCATTGGTGGGCAACGACTTGGTGAACTTGAATAACACCGCAATTCCGATCGCTCTGACGAGTATCACCATCAACGCCAATGACGGCGAAGATGTGGTGACAACATTGGCGGCACTCGCAACCACTGCGATCTTCAACGGCGGGAATGGCAACGATTCGCTCAACGCCGCCGGTGCCACCGCTGCTTCCACCCTGGATGGGGGGACAGGCAACGACACGCTCATTGGCGGATCGGCCGGCGACGCTCTCTTGGGCCAGGCGGGCGAAGATGTCCTCGACGGTCGCGGCGGTGCCAACTCGCTCAACGGCGGCAGCGAGAGCGACACGATTCTTGTTTCGGGAACTTCAGGGCCGGACACGATCACCACCACCCACGGCGCCGGCACATTCGACATCACCGGCGGGCTGTCGGCCGGGACCAACACGATCACCGGTTTGGAGGAAATTCGGATTGAGGTCGGCAACGGCGCGGACAATATCACGTTGAATTTGCTGGCGGCAGGAGGTCTGGACTACACCGTCCTGGGAGGCAATCCGATTGGCTCTCCGGGGGATGTCCTGACGGTCAACTCTACTGTCACCATGACGGTGACGCCCGGCCCGGAAAACGACGCCGGTTCCGTCGATGCCGCCACGACCATCCCCACCAACGTCAGCTTTGATGAGATCGAACAGTTGGTGCTCGGTGGCGGTGGCGGCGCGGTCGTCAACGGCACGAATGGCAACGACGCCATCACCGTGATCGCCCGGGATGACTCGTTCAACCCAGCGGCGGATGGCGTGCAAGACTTCACGGTGGTGGTCAACGCCGGGCTGCAGATCTTGTACTTGAACACCGCGACTTTGACCGTCAACGCCCTAGCCGGCAGTGACGAGATCGACCTGCAAACTCCGGCGCCCAACAACGCGAACTGGGACGTGGATGTGACCATCGACGGCGGTCCGCCGGCCGCCAGCGATAAGTTGGTTGTCGAGACGCCCGGCGCGACGGCCGAGAATGTCAACTACATACCCACCGCACCCGACGCCGGGTTAATGAGCATCGGCGAGAGCAACCCAGCGATGGCCACGCATGTGATGATCTTGGGAACCGAAGAACTGGTCTACGTCGGCCGAGGTGACAACGACTCGTTCATCGTCTTCGGCAACAGTGACAAAAATACCTTCAGGCACACTCCCGCCGCCAACGACGGCGGCACCATCAGCGTCGATCTGAAGCTGCCGTTCACCTACCAAAACCTGGGCACGTCCGGGTCTCCGAGGGTCAACGGTGTGGGCGCCAGCACCGACACCCTGATCTACGACGGCACACTCGGCAGCGATGCCTTCGCCGTCCTCGACCTCGGTGGCGGTGAAGGCCAAGTCAATCTCAATGCTCACCTGCCGCTACGGACACAAACGTTCCAAATCCTGCAACTCCTCGGCAAGAGCGGCGACGACACCTTCAGCCTCCTGCCGGCCATCTCGGCCAGCCCCTACACCACCATCAATATCGACGGCGGTTCCCAGGCCTCCGCCACTGGCGACGTGGTCAACCTGATCGGCACGGCCGCAGCGGACAGCATCGTCATCAGCGGCCAGAATGTCAGCGCCGGTGGCAAGGCCGTGAACTCCATCGGCGTCGAGAACATTAACTTGGATTCGAAAGGCGACTCCGATCTGTTGACCTACAACGGCGTTCCCGGTCTCAAAGAAAACATCAAGGTCTATGGTTCGACCACGCCCGGATCCGGACAAATCACCGTACCGGGTGTGACCAACGTGACATTCCTCAACAGTGAGGCCATCGTGGTGAACGGCAACGTCCCGGATGTGGACACCCTGACGTTCTTTGGCACCAACACGATCGACACGTTCCAGATCACGCTGAGCGCCGTCGGTACTGCGGCCGATCCGGTGTTGAAACTGCAAAACGCCAATGGATCGACCACGCTACTGACTTTGATCAACTACACCGGCTTCGACACTCTGAATGCCAATGCAGGCGACGGCAACGATCTCGTCAATGTGTACACTGCAAAGACTGGTCCCAGCCGCAACCTGTTTGTCGATGGCGACCTGCCCACCGGCAAGAACAAGGGCACGGACAAGCTGTCCGTGTTTTACAGCGGCAAGCGTCCCAGGATCGTTCACAGCGCCGCGACCCAGAATCCCAGTTCCGGCATAGTGACTCTGGATTACGGCACCGCCTTTTTCCGCGTCGCCTACGCCGGCATGGAGATCGTGACGATTCAGAAGTGATTCACTGCCCCCCAGGCAACGCCGTTAAGGATTTTGGACCGAGAAAAATACAAGCCCGAAGCGCAAGCGAGTGAATCGGTGGACGCAACGAATGCACTCGCTTGCGCGTCG
>JAYVSP010000564.1:0-8324 GCA_043775215.1 Planctomyces sp.
TGCTGCGAGCGGGCGGACGCGTGATCGGCTTGGAACAATTGACGCTTGCCGAGCGAACTCTGTTGAGCAACGTACGGGCGATGTATCGTTACCGCCAAGGCTTTTTCACGCAGGTGGTGATCGGCGACAACCAGAACGTGACCGGTCCGCAGCGTCTCGGTGGAACGCAGGGTGGCACGGGCCTGACGGGATTCTCTGGACAAGGAGCAACGGGCCTCGGCGGTCTAGCGGATACCGTGGGTATCGGCATTGGCGGCGCCGGTGCAGGCGCGGGCGGCGGCGGTGCGGGCGGTGCGATCACTGGGTTTTCAGGCGGCGGCGAAGGACTAGTCGCGGGTGGGTTTGTTTCGCTGTTGCAGCAGTTGCAGCAGACTCGAAACACGCAGGCCGCACTCAATGCCGAATTGCGCACGTTAGATTTGTTGAAGGCGAACTTCGCCGCGGGACTGATTGATATTGGACAAGTTGATCAGTTCAAACAAAGTATCGAAACCGAACGAGCCAATTTCTTGCAGGCTCAGAATCAACTGGACCAGTCTCTAGATGCGTTCAAATCCGGAACACTAGGTCTGCCACCGCATGTACCCATCGAGTTGGACGATTCGCTGATTCGGCCCTTCCAATTCATTGATCCTGAGATTGGGGCCGTCCAAGACGGGCTCGCGAAGATTGCGTCCGATCTCGGCAACTTGAACGACCAGCCACCAGTGGTCGATGTGGATGCAATCGCCGATCGCATTTCGGCCTTGCGTCGCGATATCGAAGAGCAATTCAGAGTCGTCCTCATTGATTTGCAGAAGTTGGACGCCGTGTCCGCATCGCGGTTCAATGAAGTGACGCCTGAGGAACAGCAGACGACTCGCGAAGAGTGGGTGAAGTTGAAGGAAACTCGCGAGCGATTGACCGAAGCACACGCCGAGACCGGCAAGACGCTGAACGAAGCTCGTGCGCGGCTCGCACCGGAAACCACGACGAAGATCACTCAAGAACTCGTGGCGCTTTCGGTCGAGATGGGGCACATCATTAACGAGTTGTCACTGGTGCAGGCTCGTTCGCGGCTGGATGTCATCACCGTCGAGCCGTTGGAACTGCATCCTTTGGAGGCGCTGGCGATTGCCCGAGCGAACCGCGTCGATTGGATGAATCGTCGCGCTCAACTGGTCAATACGTGGCGGCTGATCGAGTTCAACGCGAATGCCTTGGAGGCCGGCGTCGACTTAGTTTTCAGCGGCGACTTGGGAACGACCGGCGACAATCCATTGAACTTCAACCACACGACAGGTGGCTTGCGCGCCGGCCTGCGGTTCGATGCGCCGTTCACTCGACTGCTCGAGCGCAACAACTATCGGCAACAACTCATCCTGTATCAACAAGCGCGACGCAGCCTCATTCAATTCGAGGACACCACGCATCGCGTGTTGCGGAATTATCTCCGTCAAATGAGCCGCTATCGGACGAACTTGGAGATTCAACGCCGCGCGGTAGCGATCGCGATTCGCCGTGTGGATCAACGGCGAGAGGACTTGAACAAGCCGGTGGCTCCCGCTGCTCCGGGAGTGGCCGCGGCAGCTCAGTTTGGACCGACCGCCGCGTTGGACCTGCTGACCGCGCTGTCCGACTTGCGCAGCGCGCAGAACAACTTCATGAGCGTATGGCTGAATTACTATGAGGCTCACATGCAATTGATTCGCGACATAGGCGTGATGCAGTTGGATGACGACGGCTTGTGGATTCCGCCGCAATCGCTCGATCAATTTGAGCGGTTGGCGCCGGATGAATGTCTGCTGCCACCGGAGATTCCCGCTCAGTGGTTCAAAGATCTGGATGTCGGAGCGACCGGCACCAAAATAAATTCCAATTCGACGAACGGATCGTCGGCGTTGTCCCCTCCGCCCGCTCCAGATGAACCGCCCGCGCCTCCCACCGCACCGATGGACGACTCTCCGAAACTATCGGCACCCGAAACAGAGAACCAACCTCAAGATCAGTCGGACAAGAATTCCAAGAAGGCTCGCTTGTTCGGTTTCGCTTCTCGGCGGCCTCGGACATTGAACGCCGCGGTCATTTCCGGGGCGAAAGCCATTCCGCCCGCCGCTACAACCGCCGCAATCCCACCTTCCGCGATCATGCCCGTCGGTTCTAGTGGCAACCCGTAAATTTGACACTCCGAATCGAGCAGGCAAGCGGTTCGACTCGGAGAATCAAGCTACGAATGCGGGCATACCAACACGAAATCGCGACTTGGTAGTACGAGCGTCCGACCCGGAGGCTCGTTTTCTCCTACCAATTCTTGAATGATTGGCTCGTGAAGCGTGCCGGTCCCGCATACTATATTGCCGGTCGGATGCCGTGGTTTGCCTATGGGTCAATGGCGACGTCCAAATATCGCCCTCCCCCCTGCCCTGCCGAACTCCGTGTCCGCACGACTGTTCCTTGCGATCACACCGCTCGAAACGTCGTACCTGCCAGAGGACATTTCATGGCCATGAGCCTCGAAACCCGCCCCTCCGCCGATCAAATGGTTTATCGCCTTCGCCGCGAGCGTTCATCAGGCCGCATAATCCCGACGCTCTTCTGGCTGCTGTTTGCCGGCGCGCTGGGTTTCGGCGGCTGGAAACTGTACGGGCAAGTGACCAAGCCCAGCGATTCGTCCGGCGCGGCGGCTAGCGGAACTCATGGAGCGTTGACGCACACGGTTGGAAAGTCGCATTTGTTGGTCACGGTCGTTGCGGCCGGCAACATGGAAAGCGCGAAGAATATCGACGTGAAATGCCAAGTCGCTGGCGGTGCGGCGATTCTGTGGATCGTGCCTGAAGGGACCGAGGTTGAGGCCGGCGCCTTGCTCGTCAAGCTCGACAATTCCTCGATCGAAGATCTACTCAACGCGCAGAAGATCAATCTGGGCAAGGCGCTGGCCTCGAAGATTCAGGCCGAGGAGAACTTCGGTGCCGCCGAGATCGCGGTCCAAGAATACGCGGAAGGAACGTACGTCAAAGAACTGCAGTCCGCCGATGCGAACATCAACATCGCTCAGGAAAATCTTCGCAGCTCGGAGAACCTGCTGGAGCATACGCGAAAGATGTCTCGCAAAGGGTTCGTGACTGCCCTGCAAGTCGAGGCGGATGAGTTTTCCGTCGAACGATCGAAGCTGGAACTCGAATCCGCCAAGACTGCCAAAAGAGTGCTGCAAGATTTCTCGCGCAGGAAGATGCTGAAAGAACTCGAAGCCAAACGCGAAGCTGCGGGGGCACTGGTGACCTCCGAACAAGCCGCGTTCAAGTTGGAAGAAGCGCGACGCGAACGGTTGGAAAAACAACTGCGTAACTGCGAGATCAAGGCTCCACAAAACGGCATCGTGATTTATGCCAACGAACAAGGCAGCGGCCGCGGTTTCAGTTCGGGGTCGGGCGTGAAGATCGAGGAAGGGGCAACCGTCCGCGAATCACAAACGATTCTGCGCCTGCCGGACCTCGGCAACATGCAGGTGAAGATGACCGTGCATGAGAGTAAAGTTGAACGGCTGAAAATTGGCATGCCTGCCAGCGTGCGGATCAGCGACCGGGAATTCCAGGGCAAAATCATCGCCATCGCCAATCAGCCGGAACCGGGCAGTTGGATGAATGCGAACCTCAAAGAGTACGCGACCATCGTCAAAATCGACGGCGAAGCCGAGGGACTCAAGCCCGCCATGACCGCCGAGGTCGAAGTGCTGATCGCCGATCTCCCCGATGTCCTGGCTATCCCGGTCAGTTGCATTGTGGAACAGGGTGGCAAGTTCAACGCCTGGGTCGTCACTGGCGCGAACAAGTTTGAACGCCGGCCACTGATCGTCGGCATGACCAATGACAAACTCTTTGAAATTAAAGACGGGCTCGCAGAAGGGGACGTCGTGTTACTCAACCCGCGGGCGGTCGTGGAAGAGGCTCGTAAAGAAGAGCCTCGCAACAACTCACATGAGACTGATCCCAAGAAGAAATTTGGTGGCGCGGCTTTGAAAGTTGATCCCAGTCCGCCGAAACAGGGAGCCGCCGGTACGGACAAGAAGATCGCGACCGATGGTAAACCCCCTGCCGAGCAGGAGCCCGGATCGTCAGCAACACCCAAGTCTTCCGGTGGCCCGAAGCTGCTGTCAGTGGCCGACGTCATGAAACTCGACACCGACAAGGATGGCAAGATCAGCAAGGACGAAGCCGACGATCGCATGAAGCAGCGGTGGGAACAGAACGACTCAGACGGCGACGGGTTCGTTAGCCGTCAGGAAGCCAAAGAGATGACGGATCGCATCGCCAATTTCATCAAGCAACGCCAACAAGGCGGTGGCCAGCCAACCGGACCGGGCGGACAATAATCGCGTTGAGATGGCGCGACCCGTCATTAAGTCGCCGGAGTAAAACATGTCTTATGAAATTCCTACCGAAGAGCCGGTGATCCCGCGCGAGGTTGAAGCCCAATTTCCGGGCGAATGGCTGGCTTGGGATGCGCAGACACGAGAACTCATCGGCCATGCGGAGAAGCTGAAACAAGTTGTTCAATTGGCGAAGGTCGCTCAAGCTCAGGGGCACGCGATTTACTTTCACCATGTGCTGCGTCCGGGAACCGTTTTGGTCGGAGGCTTCTAAGCATGCGGTTCCCCACGTTGGATCAGCAGGAATGTCGCCGGCCCATCATTTTGTTGCATCTGCATTCAGCCAATGGATCGATCGTGTATTTGGACGTGCTGGTTGACACGGGCAGCGATGTGACATTGCTGCCATTTGATGTCGCCGAAACTTTGCAATGTGACTTAGCCGATACGGCGGAGGTCGTCGTCGAATCGCTCGTCGGTGGCGAATGCCGTTATCGTCCCGCCGAAATCGAATGTGAGTTACGCCGATACCCCCATGTCATCCGCTGGAACGCCAAGATTGGTTTCGTGGATCGAGAAATGCGTTACGGAATTGTTGGCACACGCGGATTCCTGGAGTTTTTCCGGCTGACGTATGACGCCTCTGAATGTTGGCTGGATTTGCAGCCAAAGGCCAACATTGATGTCATGAAGACATCGGCCCGGGTCGTTTCCCCGATCCATTCCGAGCCCTCTCGACTCAGTCCTCCCGCCAAAGACTAAATCCAAACGTCCGCTCCTTTTGTCACTCCCGAGGTTGACGTGCCGACACAATTTTTCCGCACCATCTTCAACGGCTTCAAAAGCCTCATGCTGCACAGGCTCCGAGCGAGCTTGGCGATGCTCGGTATTTTGATCGGCGTCACGGCCGTGATTTGGCTGGTCGCGCTGGGTGAGGGAGTCAGCTATCAGGCTCAGCAGCAGATCAAAGACTTGGGCGCAAACAACATCATCGTCAAAAGCATCAAGCCAGCGACGACGTCTGGCACATCGCGCGGAAGTTTCTTTATCGAGTACGGCATCACACGCGATGATTTCGAGCGGATTCGCATGATCCCGACGATCACGCGATCGGTGCCACTGAGAGATATTTCCAAGGAAGCGCGGTTTCAGGATCGCAAGTGCGATGCGCGGTTCATCGGTTGTACCGCCGATTATTATGACATCAACCATCTGACGATGGAGCGTGGCCGGTTCATTACCGACCGTGACGGCAACGACCGCGACAACGTCTGCGTGATCGGCAGTGAGACCGCCAAACAACTCTTTCCCTACGAAGATCCGATTGGCCGAGCGGTGAAAATCGACAATGACTTCTATGTCATCGTCGGCCAGACCGCGAGCCGTCTGCCGTCCGCTGCAATTGGCGGCAGCCTCGAAGGCCGCGACTACAACGCCGACATCTACATTCCACTGCCGACCTTCCGAACACGAATCGGCGACCAAGTCCTCACCGCCAGAGCCGGCGGACGCGAAGGCGAAATCGTCCAACTCAATCAGATCACCGTCACCGTCGCCGACATCGATCAAGTCGAACAAACAGCCGACCTCATCAAGACGCAACTCGAACACTTTCATAAAGTTCCAGAATACGCGGTCATCGTCCCCAAGGAATTGCTCCGCCAAGCCGAGATGTTGCGGATGATGTTCAACGCTCTCTTGGTCGTGATCGCCGGCATCTCGCTGATTGTTGGCGGTATCGGAATCATGAACATCATGTTGGCGACGGTCACGGAGCGAACTCGCGAAATCGGTATCCGCCGCGCTCTGGGTGCGAAACGCCGTGACATCATCAGCCAGTTTCTCGCCGAGACCGTCGTGCTGACGGGAACCGGTGGAGCGCTCGGCATGGCCTGCGGCTATCTTTGCCGCCCAGTCACCGAAGGTGTCCGCTGGATGCTACGAGACTGGTTCACCGATGTCTGGAAGAGTCTTCCGCAACACCTGCAAGCGCTGGAACCGCGATTCGCTCCGTGGTCCTTTTTTGTGGCGTTCGGCATTTCTGTGGGAGTCGGTGTTTTGTTTGGTCTGTATCCCGCCCGCCGAGCCGCGATGATGGATCCGATCGAAGCCTTGCGGCACGAGTAGGACATGAGAATCCTCGATTCTTGATTGAGGATTCTTGTTTGAAGTGCTCCAGGGATTGGGGCCTTTTTTAAGTTGGCGACAACGGTATTTTGTAGGTCGAACGGATGTCTTGCCGACGTGAAAAAGACTCCCAGGCCCTTCACTCGCGGGTCTGCAAAATCCTTCAATCAAAAATCAAAAATCAAAAATCAAAAATCTCAAAACACGCCCAAGGCGCATGGGAGTTTGTGCCGACTTTATGCCGCAAGAGGTTGCTTGACAAAGTTTGGAATCGCCACTAAAGAACCGAGCAGTTGCCGAGCAATTCGCTTGGCGAATGTTTCTTGATCCGAAGCACCAAGGTTGTCACAGATGGCTGTTGCATGCATTGAGGCGGATATTTTTTCACACATTGGCACTGCCACCGAACGGTGGTCGACTTCGCGCGACGACGATGCGCCGACTGTCGACCTCCGGGGGGACGACGAAGACGTCGAATTTGGTGGCGATGAAGACGGCGGCTTCGATGACTTCGAAGACGACGAAGAGGATGAACTGGAGGAGGACGAGGAAGACGAGGAGTTCGAGGACGATTTTGAAGACGACATCGAGGATGATGAATTGGACGATGAAGAACTCGAAGAAGAATTCGATGAAGACGATGATCTAGATGATGACGAGGACGATGATCTCGCCGTCGACGACGATGAATGATCTTGTGCCGCACCCTACATTGGGGTGAGTTTTCGAATTTTGACAATCCGCCGCCCAACTGCCTGGGCGGCGGATTGTTGTGTTTAATCTCAACCGTCATGATTTTGTCACCGTCATGATGTTGTCCTTTGTCTTCATTCGTCGTCTCCGTCGATTCGTCGTGGTCAATTCCCATTCAATCGCTGAGCCACGACGAATCGACGGAGATGACGAGCGTGGAGTGGATTGATGCTGGAACTTGCCAAGCAAATTGACGAAGCACGGGCCGCCGTCTGTGCTCGCTGGTCTGTGACTCCGAAGGCGGGCTTGATCCTCGGAACTGGACTTGGCGGATTGGCCGAACAGATTTCGAGTAAGACGGTCATTCCCTATGCGGAGATTCCGCACTTCCCGCGTTCGACCGTGCAATCGCACGCTGGGCAATTGGTTTGTGGCGAGCTGCGCGGCGTGCCGATCGTGGCGATGGAAGGCCGCTTCCATTTCTACGAAGGTTATTCCATGAAGCAGATCACGTTTCCCGTGCGCGTGATGAAGGCTCTGGGAGCCGACACACTCGTGGTGACGAACGCAGCCGGCGGAATGAATCCGCAATACGAGCTGTCCGACATCGTCGTCATCGACGACCAGATCAACCTGATGGGTGATAACCCGCTACGAGGCATCAACGACGACAAGCTTGGGCCGCGCTTTCCCGACATGTGCGAACCGTATTCCCAAGAACTTTGCGTGATCGCGATTCAAGCGGCCCACGAACTCGGAATCACGGCTCATCAAGGCGTCTTTGTGGCCGTAGCTGGTCCGAATCTGGAAACACGCGCCGAGTACCGCATGTTGCGCGGCATGGGTGCCGATGTGGTCGGCATGAGCACCGTCCCCGAAGTCCTCGTCGCTGTCCATTCAGGATTGCGAGTCCTCGGCTTTTCGGTCGTCACCGACCTCTGTTTGCCGAATGAATTGGAACCTGTGGATATCCAAAAAATTCTTGCTGTCGCCGCCAAGGGGGGCGAGAAGCTGTCGCGCCTGATCCCGCGAATCTTTGAGACACTGCCGTAGCTTGACTCTCCGAGCTTGTGAATCTTTCGAGCCGCGACCGTCAGGGAGTGTGACGGACGAGGACTTATGACCGCTCCCTGACGGTCGCGGCTCAATTCCTTCACAG
>JAYVSP010000565.1:0-14664 GCA_043775215.1 Planctomyces sp.
GCAAATCCGAAAACCAAAGAACCAAATCCGAAAGAAACACAACGCCCGAAATCCGAACGGCTACTTGCCGCGACTGAGGATGTGGATGCCGGTTTTCGTCGGGGACTCATTTCAGATTTTGTGTTTCGGATTTCCTTTGGATTTGGTTCTTCGGATTTAGGATTTTGTGTCAGGAATACTACGCCTTCGGCGTTAACGATGTAGGGAGTCTATTTCAGACCGGCGTCGATTCGCCTCCGTAGCGTCTGCCGCGACTTCGCCGATCTGAATAGACTCCTACTCCTCGAACTACAACCGCACCGGCAATTGTGTGCGTGTCAGAAGTTTAGAAACCACCATCAGGAGTTCGTCATGAGTTTGCTGACTTGCATCAAGGATCTTTGGGACTTCAACCGCTCGCGCACGCTGGCCACGTTAGACGACATCGCCAAGCAGCCGGACCCCGCGGCCGTGCTCGGCTGGCGGCCGGGGCCGGGACGAGCTCACGTCGCCTGGCAACTGATGCACATCGGCGTGACCGAGGAATTATTCGCGACCGAACGAGTCTTCGGCACGCCCAATGGGTTCCCGGAATTGTGCTCGCGCTTCAAAGGTGGAAGCACACCGGATGACAACATCCCCACGGTGGATCAAGTCCGCGAAATGCTCAATGCATCGCGACAGCATTTGCTCGACGGACTGGCTCGGTTGACCGATGCCGATCTCTCACGTATCCCAGAGTTCTTCAAAGAGCGCGGCTGGAATATTGCGAAAGTCCTGCAAGTACTCAGTTGGCACGAGGCACATCATCAAGGTCAGGCCCACATCACGCTGAACTTGTGGAAGAACCAGGGTTAAGGACTGTCCGATTATTAAGTGTCGTCTTTCGCTCTGCGAAAGAACGTCCTTTCGCGGAGCGAAAGGCGACAATGTGACAGTCATTGATCGATCGGCCCTAAGCGAAATCCTGGAGTGCTGCGGCACGCAGCACTCCAGGTGGACATTGGGGTTTGGACATCGAAAATTATCGCTACGGGAAGAGGTAGATCAGCCCGGTCCACACCCCCGCTTCGACGAGGGCGGCATGCGTGTTCCAGGGGATTTTGTAGTACTTCTTGGGAGCACACTCGCCGGGACGATAGTAGCCAAGCGTGTACATCTTTTTGCAGACCGGATCGATCGTCATTTGGTACGGCAGTCCAACCAACTGCACGCTGGAACGAGCAAGCGATACGAACGGTTGAATCAACTCATGATGCACATGACCGTAGCGTTCCAGTGCGGGATCCTCAAAGTACAGCGGGTTATGCCACAGGTCAGTCGCTTGCCATTGGTATAGGCATTCGGCCATCGGCCGGTGCGAATACGGGGCGTCGTTCAGATGAAATTCATTCGGGCATTCGGGAACATTGCCGCTTTCATCTGGGCGGCAGGGAAGGCCATCCGGACGCGGGCATAATTGCCAGCAGGCCTCTTCTTTCAGTGCGCTCGCCGGGTGGTAATCGTAGAAGGGCTGTATGTCGCCGATTTTTTTCAGATGCTCGGGGCTGGTCACCGGCTCGGCAACCAAGTCGTTGTCAGGCTTGGGATCGTCCAAGGCTGCGAGACGGGCTTCGGGCGGTTCGATCGGAGCGGGTTCGAGCGAACGAAGTCGTTGACCGGTCGCAGTGTTATTTTCGAGCGGTTCGACGTCAGCCGCCGAAACGGGCGGACGTGGATTCCCCTCGAAGGGATCGAAGGTCACATCCTCGACCGCATCTTGGAACCGCTGTTCCGGATCGCGTTGACGCAGCCGTTTGAGCGGGTCATCCGTTTGAGCGACAAGCAGCGTGTTGGACTTGCGAGCCAACCTGTTGACGGTCGCCGCGACAGGTTTGACAGGAACCGTTCCGGCCGCCGACGGCTTTTTGACGGTTGATGTTTTGGATACGGTTGGCGTTTTGGATTTGGACAGAAATTCGCGAATACCCGCGTCGCTGGAGGATGCCCCGCTCATCACGACAATCGCGGCCAAGCCACTAACCCAAAGCGGCAGCGAGGGCGAGCGTTTCCCAAAGCGACCAAGTCCCAGTTTGGTGAAGCCCTCGCACTCGCTGACGCTTCGGGTTGATGCACTTCGCTCAAAACGAATCTGGAGCGTGTTCCGCAGTATAGTTCGGAGCTTCCTGAGTGATGGCAATGTCATGAGGATGGTTCTCCCTAACCGTCGCTGGTGAAATTTGCAGAAACCGAGTTTTCGTCCTGAGCTCGGTGATATTTGCGGTTCCGAGGTAGCCCATGCCCGCTCGCAGACCGCCGATCAGTTGATATAAAAATCCGTGGAGTTGGCCTTTGTAGGAAACACGTCCCTCGACCCCTTCGGGCACGAGTTTTTTCTGAGCCGTCTTGTCGTCTTCTCCCTTAATCGTGGTCTGCCGATATCGGTCGGCCGACCCTTGCATCATCGCGCCGAGCGATCCCATGCCTCGATACCGCTTAAAACTGCGGCCTTGGTAAAAGATCATCTCGCCGGGTGACTCATCCAGTCCCGCCAGCAGACCGCCGAGCATCACGGTGTGGGCTCCCGCGGCGAGAGCCTTCGTGACGTCGCCGCTGTAGCGGATGCCGCCGTCGGCAATGATCGGGACATCGGTGTCGGCCACCCCTTTCGCCGCGTTGGAAATCGCGGTGAGTTGCGGAACGCCGACGCCAGAGATGATGCGTGTCGTGCAAATGGAACCTGGTCCAATTCCGACTTTGACCGCATCGGCTCCGGCTTTGACAAGGTCTTTGGCTCCTTCCGTGGTCGCGACGTTGCCGGCAATGACGTCGATGTTCCAGCGGCGTTTGATTTCGCGCACGGTCTCGATGACGTTCTTCGAATGACCGTGAGCCGAATCCACCACCAGCACATCCACGCCTTTCTCCAGCAAGCAAGCGGCCCGTTCGAAGTCGAACACGCCGATTGCCGCCCCGACCCGCAGCCGGCCGCGCGAATCCTTCGACGCACGCGGAAACCGCAGGTTCTTGTCGATGTCTTTGATCGTGATTAGTCCACGCAATTGATATTGGTCGTCTATTAGGAGAAGTTTCTCCACTTTATTTTCTAGGAGTATTCGTTGTGCCGACACCAAGTCGGTGTGTTCGTGAGCCGTGACCAGCTTGTTCTTGGTCATCACGTCCGCCACGCGGGTGTCGCTGGACTCCAGAAAACGGAGGTCGCGTCGCGTTAAGATGCCTACCAGCTTGCCGTTCTGAGTGATCGGGACGCCGCCGATATTCCGTTCGTCCATGATTTTCATGGCTTCGCCGACGCTGGCTTCCGGCGGCAATGTGACCGGATCTACGATCACGCCATGCTCCGACCGCTTCACCCGCTCGACCTGCAATCCTTGCTGGTCGATCGTCATGTTCTTGTGAACGATGCCGATCCCGCCTTCTTGAGCCAGCGCGATGGCCATTTCCGCCTCGGTGACGGTGTCCATCGGACTGCTCACGACCGGAATATTGAGCGTGACGTTGCGAGTCAGCCGCGACGAGACATCCACCTCGTTCGGCATCACTTCCGAATAAGCCGGCTCCAGCAAGACGTCATCAAAAGTAATCCCGCGAGCCACAATGCGGTCTTCCATGTTGGACAACTCCGTGTTTTTTCGATTGATATCCGCGCGGCACTTAAGTCCCTTTGGTCCCTTTTGTCCCTCGAAAAGGACGGAAGCGACCAAAAGCATTTCGCGAATATCATCTGAGGATCAATAAACGAATCGTCGCATGATAGAAACACCTTCCCTGAAGTTGGAGTCGCGCGCATGTTGACCGTTTCGGAAGCGGGCGTTACAAACTCCCCCCTGAACTCCGGTAACTTTACAGTCAGACATCGTTTTCAGGGTGAGAGGTCACGATCAAACATGGGACGTATTGAAGGTCAGCGTGAATTGGCTCGGAAGCGGAAGCGTCGCGAACAGCTCAAGAAGTTTCGCGCGAAGTTCGCCAAAGCGAAGACGCAGGGAGATCGCGAAGCCATCATTGAGAAGGTTTTTCGGATCAGCCCGTTCGCCGTGTTGGAAGCCAGCGTGAAGTAGTCCACGCCGGTGGCCACAATTGCTAACAGTCACAGCCCGGTCCTTGTTGGGGAGCCGGGTTGGTTCGTTTTATAGCCGAAGTCGTGAGACTCAGCCCGCGAACTTCGTGAGATCGGCTACCGTGCGATCCGGGGTCAGGCACTTCGAAATTTCGCAATTGGCCGGATGCCGCTCGATTAGCACGGAAAGCTTCAGCCGGCCAATTCCGAAATTCTGAAGTGCCTGACCACTACTTTAGTACGTGTCGGACATGCACTGCGACCGCCTTTGCGACCAGTCGGTTGCCGGCGCGATCGACGTGAATCACGTCTCGTGGCAGGAAACGCTCCACGCCCCAGTGGCCAGCCAGTTCAAACGGCGGGACGAGGTCCACGATCTCGACGCCCGCTTCATCAGCCACTTGCCGAGTGGCCGCTTGATACGGCAGTCGCCAAGTCGGTTGATTCTGCAACTGCCGCTGATCCGGCCAGACGATGAGCACCACTTCGCAGTCATGCTGTCGGCACAGGTCGATCATCGCCCGCAAGTTGTCGGCGAAATCATCCAGGCTGACGCGCGGAGTCCAATTCAAATTCGGGTCGAAGTAATTCCAACTCGCCTGTTCGGCCCAATGCGATTCCGCCTGAGCCACCTGCTGCTGCGTGGATTGCATTCTCCAAGAACGCAGCCAACTCCACGCGCGGCTGTGATCCAGCCAAGCCGTCGCGTGATTCGCCGTCGGCGGCGCGTGCTCTTTATCTGCCAGTCCGTCCCAGCGCCAGCCGTCATTGTTACCAAACGTGATGACCGCCAGATGCGGACGCCACTTGGCCAAATCGGCCGGCAGACGCTGCCTCCCCTGATACGACGTATGGCCGGGGATGCCGGCATTGAGCACCTCAACATGGGGCAGGTTTTCAACCTGCCCGGAATGACCGGGCAGGTTGGAAACCTGCCCCACGTCATCCAACAGCGTCTGCAACTGATTGGGCCAAGCGTCGGCGAAGTCCACTCCGAATGCGAACGTCGTGCTGTCACCGAAACACAGAACTCGCAGGCGATCCTGCGTCTCCTCAACAGAGACCTCGCGGCTGCGCATCCGCTGACTGTTGGACATCACGCCGCCCCACCAGTTGCCGCGCTCGGCCGGAGCCACGACGGTCGGCTTGAGTCTCCAAAAGCAGTTCGCGTCTGCTTCAAAAATGCTCTGCCCAGGCTCGTTGCCGAGGAACACGATGATCTGCTCGATCTGCTCAAACCGCTTCGCGATCGCGGACTCCGAAACGAATCTGCGAGCAGCAAGTTCCGTCAGCATCAACAACACGACCAGTGGCATGACAGCAAACAAACAGCGTTTGCGACAGGACAATCGTGAGCGAGTGACATTCGCCGTGGGGGCATCCATGCGCGGCTCCGTGAGGCAGATTTCCAACCTGTCAGGTTCATTTTACAAGCTCAAAGCATGGGCAGGTTTGAAACCTGCCCCAGATCGGCTCACCGTTTCAAACGCTGCCGCTTTGAAGCCGGGCGCGGTGGCGGAGAGATTCGCAGCTTCAACCCGGGCAACAATGGCGTTTCGTAGATCGTATCGGGCGGAAACTCGCGCACCTCCCAGCCATCAGGCGTCCGGCGATGCACCAGCAGCTTCGGTCGCCGAGGTTCTTCGCGAATGTCGAACACCCAATACTCCTGGATCGAGGGCACTTGCAGATAAAGCGCGACATTACGAACCAAATCTTTGTCGATGTCCGTGCCGCGTAGTACTTCGCCCACTATGAACGGCTCATTGTCTTGCCAGTCATCAGCGTCTTCCGCATACACTGCCAAGTCTGGTTCGGGAGCGGTCGTCTGCTCGACATCCGGCACAAAGACGCGGGCACGATCGGTCACGTAGCCCACAACATCGGAGCGATTTTCGCTGTAGCGAAAGACCTGGTTGTAAATGTGCTTTTCGACAATGTCGTGCTCTCGATTTGGTGCGGGCGACACGTACAACCTCCCGAAGATGACTTCGTAGTCGTAGCCAGGCAAATACTCGGCGTGTTCGAGTTGCTCATCAGTGACAGCTCGGCCGTGGCTCTTCGGGCCAATGCGAACGGCGGTGCTAAGCATATTAGAATCCTTTCGCGGCAGTCGTGCAGCGACGCCAGTGTAGCGCGAGCCCATTCGCGAACTAACGGCATTTCACACTGGCGGCCCTACACGTCGCACAGGCGCACCGCTTCGGTGAGGCCGACGAGCGGGTCGCGCGTCGGGATAAATTCCTGGCCGACGTATCCCGTGTAGCCGATCTCGATCAGCTTGCGCATGATCGGCGGGTAGTTGATTTCTTGCTTGTCGTCGAGTTCCGCTCGGCCGGGGTTGCCCGCAGTGTGGATGTGGCCGATGACGTCTTTGCACTGCTCGATCCGGCGGATCACGTCGCCGTTCATGATTTGGACGTGATAGATGTCGAACAGAATTTTCGCACGCGGCGATCCGACTCGGCGGGCGATGTTGGCGACGTAATCGATGTCATCTCCTTGGTAGCCAGGATGCCCTTTCATCGGGTGCGAGTCGTCCCGAGTGTTGAGGTGTTCGACGCAGATGTTGACGTCTTTCTTATCGGCGTAGGCACACAGTTCTTTCAACGCCTTGACGCAATTGGCGGCTCCCTCTTCGAGTGAGAATTCGCCGCTGGTGGGGTCTTCGGCCTTCTTCCACTTGTAGCCCGTAAACGCGATGACGCTCCGATACCCGTTCTCGGCGCAGCCATCAATGGCCTCTTTCGTCCGGGCAATCACTTCGTCGTGGTACGCGGGATTGTTCAGACCGCGCATGAAGGGGGCGCCGGGCATCCGGTTGCCGGCGATGGCGCACGTCAAACCGTGCTTCTTGATGACCGGGAAATCTTTGTGATCACCCAGCTCGATGGACACGCAGCCGAGTTGCTTGGCGACTTGGCATTGCTTTTCGATATCCCATTTCTCACCGGAAACATTGAAACACCAGAAGACGATCGACTGCTTGATCCGACCTTTGATCACGCTTTTTTCCTCAGCGGCGATAGTTGGCGACGAATCAGAATGCAGCGCGGAAGCGGCTCCAGCGACGATAGCAGTGGCGATTGCTTTGCGGCGACTGTATTGCGAACCCAAAAGAGGAAGCGACATGGCGAAAGGCTCCTTGCAAGGAAGATTGCCGGCGGCCGGATCCCAGTCGCGACCGAGGCCGCCTCAGCGCGCGTCGCAACCGCGAGCAGCATGACTTCGCCGTCACGCCTCGGCAAGCGCCGGCCGATTTCCCAACGCTGGGCACACGATGGACTGTCCGGCAAATATTGGGCGCACTACGAGCGGGCTGCGATGGGAGCATTGTGCGCCCGCGACTTAAAAGCGACGATGCCGTAACGCTGGCTGCTGTGGTGTGGTCGGGCGCGATCAGTGATTCCAGCTAGGATTGACCCGATGTCAGACAGCGACACGTCGAGCGCGATCGTCGCCATGGTGGCTTTGAACTCCCCAGAACTCCCACTGCCACAAATGCTGGTGCAGACGCTCAAGGCTCGTTTGCCCGAGGGACCGGAACCGGAAGCCGCGGAAGAACAGAACGGCACGATCACATTCCGAATCGGAACCCGGATCGCTGCTGTTTCGCTAATGCCGGTATCGATTCCGTGGAGCCAACTGGAAGGACCGTGTGCCACGGCCTGGTGGTGGCCGGATGCTGCCGAAAGAATGCGCGGCCATAAGCAACACATCATCGTGGCTTTAGTGGGAGATGCCGAGGACTGTCTGTCCCGGCATCTGTTGTTGAGCCAATTGGTGGCGGCGGTTGTCTCGCTGACGGATGCAGCCGGTGTCTATTGGGGTGCAGGCTCGCTCGTCCACGAACCGCACGAGTTCGTCGAGCAATGCGATGAACTTTCCGCAGACAACCTGCTGCCTCACTTGTGGGTCGATCTGCGAGTCGAAGAAAACGACGACGGCTCGCTTCGGTTCTTCACGACTGGCCTGACCGCTTTCGATCAACCGGAACTGGAAATCGAACGGAGCGAGCAAGCGGCGGAAGAAATCCTCGACCTGTGCTTCTCGGTCGTGCATTACGTGATCGCTACGGGAGCCGAAATCCAAGACGGCGAGTCCGTTGGCCGCGACGGCGAGGAACGCATCCCAGTCACTCGGAAGCCGTCCCAGTGGGACAAAGACCGCACAGTGCTGTCGATTGCATTCGACTAAAATTTGGTGTGCGGCGATACATCGCCGCTTTTCTTTGCGGCGGAGCCGTTTTCCTTTTTGTGATTCTTCTCGTCGCGGAAGATAAAGACAAACTGACGGATACCGTCTAAAGCGAACCTGACGATGAAAGTAAAAGCGACTACGCCGCAAAAGAAAGCGGCGATGCATCGCCGCACTCCAAATTTTTCTACGCCCACTTCAGCAGGTCGGTCTTGCGGACTTCCTCGCCCGCGAATTCGTGAGCGATCCGGCCGCGCTGAAACACGAGAATTCGGTCGGCATGAGCCAATACCAACTCAGGCTCCGTCGATGCCAGCACAACCGCCGATCCTGATTGCTTCAACCCGGCCACGAGCTTCATGACTTCCTCCTTCGCTCTCACGTCCATGCCGCGCGTCGGCTCTTCCAGCACGAGCACTCGGACCGGTCCGAGCAGCCATTTGGCCAGCACGACCTTTTGCTGATTTCCGCCGGACAGATTCCCGGCCAGCAATTCCGGACGTGGCGGCCGGCAACCGACTTGTTCCAACAACGGCTGCACGACATCCCGTTCCCGCCGACGAGTCAACCACTCGCCCAATGTCCGCCGCAAATGCGCGAGCGTTGTGTTCCGTGCGATCGAGCTGCGGCGGACCAACGTCTTCTCGCGATCAGCCGCGACCAAGACAACTCCGCGCCGCACGGCAGCCGCGACGTCACCAGTTGGCAACGGCTGATCGTCCAACCGCACGCAACCCGCGCCTGTCGGCAAGGCTCCGGCAATCGCGTGAGCCAACTCTTGATGTCCGGCTCCTACGAACCCATACAGCCCGACACATTCGCCTGGCGAGACCTCGAAGCCGATTTCGCGAAACAGTCCTGCACACGTCAGTCCTTCGACACGCAGGGCAGGGGCCGCCGTTGCACGCGGCGGCAGAGTGACCGCCGCGTCAAATTCGGGATCATGCGCTGAGTCAGCACGGCGGCCGAGCATTTTGCCGATCACAGCGGCCTTGGTCAGATCGGCCGAGTTCGCTGTTTCGACCAAGCATCCGTCTTTCAGGATCGTCACACGATCGCAAATCTCCAGCACATCTTCCAGAAAGTGGCTGATGAAAATGACCGCAACACCCGAACGTTTCATCTGCCGGATGAGTTCAAACAGCCGCCGCGTTTCAGGCGGGCTGAGCGAGCTGGTCGGTTCATCGAGAATCAGAATCCGCGCGCCGCTGTGCAGGCCGCGTGCAATCTCGACCATCTGCCGAATCACCAACGGAAACCGATCCAGCCGCCGCCGCACATCAACGTCGATTTCCATCTCACGCAGATAATCATGAGCCTGCCTTCGCATGGTCGACCAGTCAATGCGGCCAAAGGATTTCGTCGGTTGCCGACCGAGAAACAGATTCTCGGCCACCGACAATGCCCCAATGCCCGACAGCTCTTGATAGACCATCGCCACTCCGCACGCTTGTGCTTCCGCGGGCGACGAGAGAAAAACGGCTCGGCCGTCCATCAAAATCTGACCGTCATGGTCCGGATGCGCACCGGCCAGGATCTTCATCAGCGTGCTCTTACCCGCTCCGTTGCAACCAACCAGCCCATGCACTTCGCCCGGCCGCACGTCGAAGTTCACGGAATCCAGCGCAACGACTCCGCCGAACTGCTTGCCGATCGATCGGCATTCCAACAACGGCGGCGCGTGAACTTCGGCGATGGGCATTGCAGCGAACTCCTTGTCGGTCTCCGCGCATTCGTAGCCACGCTCGCCAGAGCGGGGGCTTGATGATGACTCGGCCCACGCTCTGGCGAGCGTGGCTACGTTTTGTTGCGGCTTCGCCGCGCTGTTTAACTGCGAGCCAGAATAACCGGCATGACCGACCCTCTCCACTCGGCCAGATGCCTCGCGCGGACGGCGGTCTTGAGTTGAACGCATCAGAGGCCAATAATGTGTCTGTTCCGCGCTGGCCGATATCAACGACATGGCTACGAAACGACCTGCCTGTTCCATCCCACCTGACGGAGGCTCATCATGCTCCAAGTCGATGCTGGTCTCTCGAACAAGTATTGCGACGGCTTAAACCGCCGGAGCTTTGTGCAACTCGGCGTGGCCGGCATGGCGAGCGTCGGACTCGGCGACATCCTGCGGGCGAAAGCCGCCTCCGCAACTGAGGGGCATTCTAAAAAAGAGACGTCGGCCATTCTCATTTGGCTCGACGGCGGGCCGGGCCATCTCGACCTGTACGACATGAAGCCAGACGCTCCCTCCGAAGTGCGCGGCCTGTGGCGGCCGATCCGCACCAATGTCGACGGCTTCGAAATCACCGAACTGTTTCCGAAGCAGGCTCAGGTCGCCGACAAGTTCTCGATCGTCCGGTCACTACATCACGACAACGGCGATCACTTCGCCGGCGGACATCTGATGCTGACCTCCAAACACATGGGCGTTAGCGGCGCGGCGAACGCCGGGAAGTTTCCGAGCATCGGGTCGATCGTCGCGCGCGAGCGTGGCGCCAGGCATCCCAGCATGCCGAGCTACGTCGCCGTGCCGTATGCGGCCAGCATCGGCCTGGTCCCCGGATACTTCGGCGGCAATTTTCTGGGAGTGCAATACGACCCGTTCCAGCCGGGAGGCGACCCGAATCAGCCGAACTATCAGGTGCAAAACCTCAACCTCGTGCCCGGCCTGAGCGTCGATCGGCTGGAGCACCGCCGCGAACTGAACCGGCAACTGGATCAAATTCCGCGCACCGCCGAGCGTCGCGGACTGTTCACCGCAATGGACCGCTTCGATCAAGACGCCTTCGAGTTCGTGTCGGGCGCGCGTGCCCGCAAGGCGTTCGACATCAATCAAGAAGACCCGCGACTCCGCGATCGGTACGGCCGACACAACTGGGGCCAGAGCACGCTGCTCGCGCGGCGGCTCGTCGAGGCCGGATCAACATTCGTCACAGTGCATTACGGAGGCTGGGACCATCACTGGAATCTGCAAGCTGGCATGGAGTCGCTGCTGCCGATCGTCGATTCAGCGGTCGCGACCTTGTTGAGCGATCTCGATGACCGCGGCATGCTCGACTCGACGCTGGTGATCCTTTGCGGTGAGTTCAGCCGCACGCCCAAGATGAACGACGGCGGCAATGGCGGTCCTGCGGGCAGTATGGGAACGCCCGGCCGGGATCACTGGGGCAATTCAATGTTCTGCCTCTTGGCCGGCGGAGGCGTCAAGGGCGGCCAGATCATCGGCAGCACGGACAAGAACGGCTATCGCCCCGCGACGCGTCCCGTCCGTCCCGAACACATTCACTCCACGATCTATCACTGCCTCGGCATCGACCCGCACCTGCATGTGCTCGACCACTCCGGCCGTCCGACCCCGGTGGTCGAAGACCCGACGCCGATTCATGAGTTGATCTGATCGGCCACGCGCGATTGAAAGGACTCAAGGGACGCAAGAGTCTTTCGTGGTCTAAGTCTCTTCGTGATGTCCTATGACATGTCCGTGATGAATTCAGGAATCGGTGTCGCATCCAATCGCGCCGGGTCGCGAAACAGCTCTACGCATCGGTCAATTTGCTCTGCCGGCCATTGAGTGGCTGCGTTGTGGACAAACTTCTCGAACAGTGCCGGCCGAGCTTCGTCGCGTCGTCGCCGGTGGCCCAAAGGGTATTCAACTTCCACGCGATCGGTCTGGCTGCCGTCTTTGAAGACAACTTGGATCGCGTTGGCGATGGAACGCTTGTCGGGATCAAGGTACTCGCGCGAGTAGCGCGGTTCCTCGACGACCGTCATGCGGTCCCGCAATCGGTCGATGCGTGGGTCGGCGGCGGCTTCCGCTTCGTAATGCTCAGCCACGAGCGTTCCGTGGATCAGAGCCACGGCCACCATGTATTGCAGGCAATGATCTCGATCGGCCGGGTTCTGGAGTGGACCGGTCTTGTTGATGATCCGCATGGCTGACTCGTGAGTCTCAATCCGAATTTGGTCGATCTGGTCCAGCCGATCTCGCACAACAGGATGCAAACGGATCGCCGCTTCGACCGCCGTCTGCCCGTGAAACTCGGCGGGGAACGACACCTTGAATAGAATGTTCTCCATCACATAACTGCCGAGCGGCCGAGCGAGCCGAATCTCGCGTCCGCGAAACAGGCTGTCCTGAAAACCCCAGGTCGGCGCGGTCAGCGCGGTCGCGTAGCCTCGTTCACCAGCCATCGTCCACAGAGCCAGTTGGACAGCGCGGCGAGTCGCATCCCCCGCCGCCCAACTCTTGCGAGAGCCGGTGTTCGGAGCATGGCGATACGTCCGCAACGCGCCGCCATCGATCCACGCCTGACTCACGGCATCCACAACTTGATCGTGCGTGCCGCCCATCATGCGAGTGACGACGGCTGTCGAGGCGATCCGCACCAGCAACACATGATCCAAGCCGACTCGATTGAAACTGTTTTCCAGTGCGAGCACCCCTTGGATTTCGTAGGCTTGAATCATGAGCGATAACACATCACGCACACACAACGGTGGCTGCCCCGCGCGCTGACGCTGTCGGCTGAGCCAATCGGCCGCCGTCAGGATTGCCCCGAGGTTGTCCGAAGGATGCCCCCACTCGGCTGCCAGCCACGTGTCGTTGTAGTCCAGCCAGCGAATCAACGTGCCGAAACAGAACGCCGCTTGAACCGGATCAAGTTCGAGTGCCGTTCCCGGAACTCGCGCGCCGCCGGGCAAAGACGCTCCCGGAACGACCGGCCCGATGAGTTTCGTGCATTCCGGAATCGTGAGCGCCAGCAGCGCGCAGCCCAAGCTATCCATGAGACACAGCCGCGCCGTTTGCCGAGCTTCTTCACTGGCGACATCGTCACCGCAAACGAAATCGGCGATCCGCAGCAGCAATTCGTCGGGCTGCCCCCGTTCGTGCGAAACCAAATTCATGATGAAAGCCCCCCACCGACCCCGTGTCGGTGGATAAATGCCTTGTCGCTACCTGCCTGGCCGATTCGAGTAGCCAAAAGGCATTTCACCACCGACACGGGGTCGGTGGGGGAGTTTTGTTACTCCCATTACACTCAACTGCGAACAGTTCGTGGTTGCGGGCCGATGTATTCGGCCGTGGGACGAATCAGCCGGTTGTCGGCTCGCTGTTCGAGAACATGCGCGGCCCAGCCAGCCACGCGGGCGAACACGAACACCGGCGTAAAAAAATTCGTCGGCAGACCGAGGAAGTGGTAGGCACTCGCGCTGTAGAAATCGAGGTTCGGAAACAGCTTCTTCTCGCGGCGCAGAACCTGATCAATCCGCACCGAGACGGGGTACAGCCGCGTATCGCCCACTTCGGCCGCCAGTTTTTCAGCCCACTTCTGGATGATGTCCGACCGCGGATCTCGGTCGCGGTAGACGCGATGTCCAAAGCCCATGATTTTGGCTTTGCGTTGCAGCAGATCCATCACACCGCGTTCGGCTTCATCGGGCGTGGCGAATTGATCGATCAACTCAAACGCTGCTTCGTTCGCCCCGCCATGCAGCGGTCCGCGCAAAGTGCCGATCCCCGCTGTAATGGCCGAGTAAAAATCCGACAACGTCGACGCGGCCACCCGCGCCGTGAACGTCGAGGCGTTGAATTCATGCTCGGCGTACAGAGTCAGCGAGACATCAAACGCTTGCTGATGCACCGCACTGACGCATTCGTGGGGCGGGCGGCTCGCCGGCCCAATCACAGGCGAGCCGCCTGTGCCACGAGGCTGGCCGGTCAGCAGGTGCAGAAAATGTCCGGCGATCGAATCGTCCGACGTGCGGGTCTCGATCCGTTCGCCGTTCGCGTGGAAGCAGTGCCAGTAAAGCAGCATAGAAGGAAATGTGGCGAGCAGCCGATCGGCGATATCCAACCCGCTGCGTGAAGCATCTTCAGGCTCCAAGCAACCGAGCGCCGAACAACCGGTCCGGAGCACATCCATCGGATGAGCGGTTGGCGGCAATTGCTCCAACACCGTTTGCAGCGGAGCCGGCAATCCGCGCAGTGACATCAGTCGTTCGCGGTATCCTTCAAGCTCTGGACGAGTCGGTAGTTCGCCACGCAGCAGCAGCCACGCGACTTCCTCAAAGCAGGTGTTCTCGGCGAGGTCTTCGATCGCATAGCCACGATACGTCAGCCCGCAGCCTTCTTTGCCGACGGTACTCAACGCCGTCTGCCCGGCGATCACCCCTTCCAAACCCGCGGTCGATCGAACACTGGTCATGAACGAGTCTCCATTTGTTCTAAATTGCGTTCCGATTTTTCGCCCTTCATTTTTCGCCAACTTCTTCGTGAGTTTAATCTTCACGAAGCTGGCAAAAAATGGAGGGCGAAAAATGAAGGCAGAAGAAAATCAATCAGACTCCAGCCTTCGTTCGAACGTGTGGTAATCGAGCACATCGTACAGAGAGTCGCGGGTCTGCATCGCTGGCAGCAGAGTCCGTTGATC
>JAYVSP010000566.1:0-6153 GCA_043775215.1 Planctomyces sp.
TTCACGCGGGCGAGATTGAGAGATGTTTAACCGCAACGCCATCGGCGTGCGCGAGTCGTATCCACCGCGCCCACGCCGATGGCGTTGGGGTTAAACAAAACCTCAATCTTCCCCGCGTGAAGAATAATCAAGGCGACTCCGCCGAGCTTGCCTCGGTTGGGTCCGAATGACATCGCTTGTTGAAGGAGCAGAACGGAAAAGACCCTTACGATGCTGCACGACCAACGTGCAACATCGAAAGGGTCACTGGAATATCGCTCGTTATCTCTGCGAATTATCCGGCTTGCAAGATTGCCAGCACATTCACTCCGAGTTGGAACATCTCGTCGATCTCCGCGACCGGATCGCTAATCACGTCCGCGCCTTGATTGCCGGCGATGGTATCGGTGCCTCCTTGGCCGTCGATCGTGTCGTTTCCGTCGCCACCCAGGATGATGTCCTGGCCGCCGCCGCCCAGGAGGACGTCGGCACCGTCTCCGCCGGTGATGATGTCGTCGCCGGCATCGGAGTTGATCCGGTCATTACCGTCGCCGCCTCTGATGATGTCGTTGCCGCTGCCGGAGTTGATCGTGTCGTTGCCATCACCACCGAAGACGGTGTTGTTGCCGTCGCCAGCGTTGATGACATCGTTGCCGTGATCGCCGCGGATCAGGTCGTCACCCGCATTACCGCCGATGGTGTCATCGTTGCGTCCGCCATCCAGCGTGTCGTTGCCATTGCCGCCGATGAGCCCATCCTTGCCGACGCCACCCAACAGCGAATCGTCACCAGCCATGCCGTTCATATTGTCGTCGCCCGCTCCGCCCAGCATCGTGTCGTTGCCGTCGTCCCCTTTCAGCGTGTCGTTGCCGGCACCACCTTGGACGCTGTCATCCCCTTGCTGGCCATTGATCGAGTCGTTTCCATCACTGCCGTTGATCGAGTCATTTCCCAGGCTGCCTCCCAACAGGTCATCGCCCAAGCCGCCGATAATCGTGTCGTTACCGGCCCAACCGCAGATCGAATCGTCTCCAGCACCGCCGTCGAGCGTGTCGTTGCCCAGCGAGCCGTTGATCGTGTCATTCCCGTCTTGTCCGGCGAGCCGCAACCGCACGTTGCCGATGTTGGCTCCCGTGGCATCCAGCAAGTCATTGCCGTTACCTCCGTTAACTGTGAGAACCGATCCGGCCACGGTATCGAGATCTGTAATGGTGACGGTGTCGTTGCCACCCAATGCATTGACCACGACGTACTGAACCGAACTGTCAACGGTGATTGATGACGTGCCCAGTGATATGATCATGCGACGGTTGACTTGTCCGATGGTGATCACGTTGGCCGTGTTGTCGCCATTGACTTGCACGACGTCCAATCCGCCGGTATTTGAGCCAACGTCATTGCCACCGGCCAGATTGAGCACAATGGTGTCACTGCCGGCTCCGCCATCGATCGAATCATTGCCCGCTTGTCCATCGAGTGTGTCATCGCCGTTGCCGCCCAGGAGCGTGTCACTTCCCGCTCCACCCAGAATGGAATCGTTGCCGTCACCTCCGGAGAGCAGGTCATCGCCCGCGTTGCCGTTGATCACGTCATCGCCGTTGGAGCCGATGACCGTGTCGTTGCCCGCGCCGCCGGTCATCGTATCGCCGAGATCGATGAAGATCGGCACAGCCGTACCGACACTGTTTCCGCTGCTGGGGGCGGTCAGCAACGTCGCGTCAACTCGTGCGGTGTAGACGTCGAATGTCGTTCTGCCATCGGGGTTGTCGCCCGTGGAATTCGAGTTGTCGGCCCAGATCACATAGGCCACATTGTTATGCACGGTGATGCCAGCATAGTCGCCGAAGTCATTGCCCGGATCATTGACATCCCGCGCCTGGTTGGAGGCCGCCGTGCTGACCAGGAAGTTGGGGCCGAATGAGGCCGCACCGTCAACGCTGACCGCCATGAACGTTTCCACGTCGGTGTTCGGCACACCGTCCGAGTTGGTGCCGCCGGCTCCCACATCGTTCCGGGCGTCGTACCAGCTCAAGTACACATTGCCGTTGGTCTGATCGACGCTGATGCTCTGAAAGAACTGGCTGTTTGTGCCGGTATCGTCATTGACACGTGTCGGGGTACTCCATGTCGTCCCGTTGTCGTCCGAGAAACGGACAAAGATGTTCAAGTCGTTGCTTTCCGCCGGAGCTTCGTCGGCATAGGCACAGTACAAGCGTCCGCTATGTGGGCTGGTGCTGCGGTCATATGCGAGGTACGGACTGGCGAATGTCGAGCGGTCGGGTGTTGCAGGGATGAAGTCAAAGCCTCCCGCTTCGGACGACGTGATGATTGTGTCGGTGCCGAAGGTCAGGCCGCCGACCAGTCCATCCAAGTCTCGATCGAAGAGTACGTCCGCAGGACCTTGGCCGCCGGCGGGATTCATCCAGGTGACGGTGAACTCGCCGTTGGGACCGACGCTCGGAACAGCGTAATTGCCGGCTGTCGTGAACGGCGTCGCGGCGGAGAACGCGCCCACGGCGGCGATGCCTGTCACCGTCGCTCCGCGAGCGACGAGTCCTGCCGCAGCTTGGTAAGTCACATATACCACTTCATTTGCCGGGTTCGCGGCGTCGGGTCCGGTGGCGAGCCACGGCTTATCGACCGCTGGAGAGAGTGGATTCAGAATCTGTGTCGCGAAAGTGATTCCGCCATCAGCGCTGGTCGCATAGATGATTGCGGAGTCGGCTGTCGTCGCCGTGGTGACGCGGGCCATGTAGACGACGTGCAGATTGCCGAACTTGTCAAACGCGACAGCCGCGTCAAAGCGATCCGAATTGGCCGCAGTACCAATCGTATCTTGAGTGAACGTGAGCACTCGAATCGCCCAGGTGAGTCCGCCGTCAAACGAATTCGCAATGAACTGGGCTTCACCTGCTGCCGTGGCACCGTTCGCGACGGCGACTACGTTCTGTGTGTTCGTGGGATTGACCGCGATGGTCACCTCGGCCTGACTCCCGGGAAGTCGGCTGGCATTCACGACGGGACCGCGAGTCAGCGCGACGCCAATCGGCGTATCGTTGTCGATGATCGTCCCCACTCCGCCACCGTTGAAGACAGTGGCGTTGCTCGGACTGATCAAGGTGACCAGGAAGGTTTCTGTCGATTCCTGCACCGTATCACCAATGATCGGCACAACAATCGTCTGCGAGGTGACACCGGGAGCGAACGTGAGTGTCCCGGAAACGGGCAAGAAGTCGACGCCCGATGTCGCGGTGATTCCTGTCGTGAAGAAGTTGACGGTGACGGGCACATCGCTGGCAGTCGCCAATCCGACCGTAAACACCGCTGTCACGGTGCCGGTGTCTCCCTCTGTGACGCTCACTGCGTTGATCGCGACGCTGTTGGGAGTGCTCTGAATCAGGTCATTGCCATCACCTCCGTCCAGGATATCCGCGCCGCCGCCACCAATGACGGTGTCGTTACCACCTTGGCCTTGAATTCTGTCGTTACCCAAACCGCCGAACAGCGAGTCGTTGCCACCTCCACCCAGAATTGTGTCGTTGCCGTCACTCCCGTTGATCGTGTCGTTGCCGAGACCGCCATTGAGCGCATCTCCGATGGTGTCCGCCGCGTTGACGGTCAACGTGACCACGGCAGGAGCACTTCTGGCTCCGAGATTGTCGGCGATCGTGTAAGCGAACGAGTCTGTTCCGTTGAATCCGGGATTCGGCGTGTAAATCACGCGTCCGTCTTGCAGCGGCAGGACGGTGCCAAACAACGGCGCTTGAACGATCTGGATCGAGGTGTAGTCCAGAGTTCCATCGACATCAAAATCATTGGAAACGACGTCGATCGCAATCGGCTGCCCCTGTACAGCGACAGCCGTGTCAGCGACAGCAACCGGCCGTTGATTGAGCTGCAATTGGCTCGGCGTGCCAGTTCCAAACAGCGTGTGCGTCGTGTAAGTCGCGCTCGCATTGGCGGCGAGATTGAAGGTGTTTCGCAGACCCAGTGTCACGTCATAAGGGACGTCAATCGATTGGTCTCCGTTGGTGTCATTGAGGATCTGCCCGTCGAGTGCCGCACCGCCTTGAATGTTGTTTTGCAGAGTTGGGAATTGGTCGATTTCAAAACGGTTGGTTGTGGGGATCGTTCCCCCCTTTGCGGTGATTCCTACGAATGTCGACGAAGCGGCCGTACCACCCGCATCCGTCTCGAATAGGAACTCGTCGCCAGCCGCCGACACCAATCGTCCGCCGCCATCATTGATCGATCCATCGAATCGCAAGTCACCGTCGAAGTAGCGGGCCAATTCAAAATCTGACGTCGCGACGCCCGTGTTGGTGACGCGATAGGTCTGTGTGAGCAGTGACCCAACTTGCGCTCCCGTCACGGTATCAAAAACCGGTTCTACCAATTGAGTCAGCACAAAGTGCAATGTTCCGACATCAAAGGTCGAATTGGCCTCTTCAGCCGTTCCACGAATGTTGGAACGATTGGTGGCTAGGCTTTCGAGCGTGGCTCGCGCGCCGCTCATCGTGTTCGCGCGGAAATAAAGTTCGGAATCAAAGGTCGTGTCATTCACACCGATGGCTCCGATCGGATCGAAAGGCGCACCGGCAGACGCGGATGTTAGAGCGGTGGACGTGCCAAACGCGCCCGTGGAGGTGACTTCGACATTCAGACTGCCATCGCCTCGGCCGGTTCCAATCGCGTGGTTCAACAAACCAGTATTGACCCCCAACGTACTGTCGATCGCATCCGGCAAAGGAGCTGGAGTCGAGGTCGTCTGAGCGGGCTGCGCGGGAGCGGGCACGGGGGCATCGACGGGGGTGCCCAAAGCACTTTGAATCACGTCGTTGCCAGCTCCTCCGTCCGCATGGTCGAATCCTGTGACACCGATCAAGGTGTCGTTGCCACCTTGTCCCAGCAGTGTGTCATCACCGGCATCTCCCACGATCAGATCATTGAATTCGCCGCCGAGCATCGAGTCATTACCGTCGCCACCGCGGAGTGTGTCGATGCCGCCATCGCCATTGAGCGTGTCATTGCCGGCATCGCCCGTCACTGAGTCTTGGCCGTTGCCGGCGAAGACAAAGTCGTTCCCGTCGCCGCCAGCCACCGTGTCCGAGCCGTCACCTCCCTCGATGGAATCATTGCCCGCGCCACCCGTGATCGAATCCTGTCCGTCTCCGCCGCGAACGCTGTCGTCGCCGTCGGCCGCCACGATCGAATCATTGCCATCGCTGCCGACGAGCGTGTCGTTGCCCCCTTGTCCCAAGATCGTGTCGTTTCCATGACCGCCATTCAGGCTGTCACCAAAGTCCGGACTGCCGATGATCATGTCATGTCCGTTTCCGGCATCGACCGCTATGGCCGTCAGAGCCGTGAACTCAGCCGCCGTAACGCCGTTCAAATCAATCGTGTTCCCATCGTCGCCGCCGACAATCGTGATCGACTGGACCAATGCGGCCGACAGCGTGCCGAGGCTGCTGATCGGTGTGAACGTGCCGTTCGCCGCTTCCTCTTCAACCTGCACGATGCCGTTTTGCGAGCTCACTACCACGTTGTCGCTGCTGTCCATCTCAATGTTCAATTCGCCAGTATCGGGAATGAACAAGGCCGTGGCTGACATGAGCTCTCGTGCCTCCAACGACTCGCTGTTGGCCACTGCCATCGAGCCGGGGCGACGGCGAGCCGAGTGATTCATCGATTGCCACAGACCTTTGAGCCACGGTGTTCGCTTCATGTCATATCCCCCTTGTTAAAGATTACTGGGTTAAACTTTTCCGATTGATCCGCAGGTAACGATTAGTCGGCCTATTCCGATTTCGCTGACCTTGCGGGTTGAGATGACTATTCAGGCTTCTTCATCGGCCCCTACAACCGTTACAAGCGATAAATTCACATGCGACCGGCAAGCTCTACGCAACTGATAAAGTTGAGCTAATCGGAAAAGTCTTCCCACTTTCTCAGGGCCCGCGATGAACACGGAGCTGCTCCGCGTGCGAACGGCCGATGGCATCCTGCTCGATGGACGCCTCGATTCGCCGCAACCCGCTTGTAGTCCGAGCGTTTGTGGCCTGGAGGATGCGACGAATGCCGTCGATGCCTGGCTGCGGCAAATTTGCCTGGCCCACACTAACCCGAAGCGCCAGCGAGGGCGGGCGCTCCACGAGACGTCAAACGGAGAAT
>JAYVSP010000567.1:0-4008 GCA_043775215.1 Planctomyces sp.
GTGACGGCGGCGACTCACGGCACCGTGACGGTCAATGCCAACGGCACGTTCAGCTACACGCCGGTCGCGAATTACAACGGCCCGGACAGCTTCACCTACAAGATCACCGACGCGGACGGCGACATCAGTACCGCCACGGTGAGCATCACAGTTAGCCCAGTGAATGATGCACCGGTAGCGGTCAATGACAGCTACACGACGCCCTACAACACGGTCAAGACGGTGGCCGCGCCAGGTGTTCTCGTCAACGATACCGATGTGGACAGCTCGACGCTGACGAGCATCTTGGTCACCAATCCCACGAGTGGAACAGTGACGCTCAACAGCAACGGCTCGTTCACATACACGCCGGCCACCAATTTCTTCGGCACGGCCACGTTCACCTACAAGGCCAACGACGGCACGCTCAACAGCAATGTGGCCACGGTGTCGATCACCGTCAGTCCGCCAGCCATCCTGCCGGCTCGGATCACGCACACGACCGCCACCATCGGCAGCTACCTGGATGGGACGGCGACGGACATCACTCGTGCGGACTACGTGGTGAAGGGGGCCACGATCAACAGCGTGGCCCCCGGCGTGTTCTTCTACTGGGTTGAGATGCAGGCTCCCGCGCCGAGCTTCACCATCGTGGTGGACCAGTCGATTGTGAATCACACGTTCTCGACGCTGTTCGGGGTGCTGAATGGCCAAGTCAAAATGTACAAGAGCAGCGACGCCAGCAACTTCACGACCTTCACGTATTCGATCGCCAACGGAGACGTGACGATCAACGTGACGGGGGCAACCACCGGCCAGGAACTCGTGGCCAACTTGAAGTACGATCCCGGCACCGTGGTCGGTAAAGCGGCACCGAATCCGACGACAGTCCCGTACAAGTTCACCACGAAGGTGAATGGGACGTTCGTCAGCGAAGACAATATCGACCTGAAGAAGAAGGGAACGGCACTCACTGCCAGTAGCAGCACCACGTCGACGACGCAATTGGCTACATCGCAATTGGATGTCACTTCGACGACCGATTTGGTGCCTGGCAAGTACACGGTCTCCGTGGATCTCATAGATGCTCAGCAGCGTGAGCAGGTCACGCAGGTGATTGCCGCATTGAACGGCAGCTTGCATACGTTTGGCGTCTCGCTACGAATCGTGACTTCCACAACCGCAGACATTCGGCTGAACATGGCCTCCACCAGTTTCGTGGGCGGCTTGGCCGAAGGCATTCTCGGCTTTGCGGAAGGTTCAGGAGACATCTCGCTGATCACGGGCTGGAACTGGTATGTTGGCGCGAACCCGCGCGGAATCGGGTCGAGCCAGTACGATTTCCAGACTGCGGTCACACATGAGTTGGCTCACGCGGTAGGCTTTGAGCATAGCGCGAATCCAAGCTCGTTCCTGTACGAAACACTCGCCCCCGGAACATCTCACCGCTTATCGAACGGCAGCGTGCCCGCTTCGTCGCAGATCGCGGAGATCATCCCACCTGCGGTGACAATTGGAGCGATCTCGTCTCCAGCCGTTCGTCTGGAGAGCGGACTCGGGGCAACCGTCTGGCAGCAAGGAGCGCCGCCTCCCGATCAATGGCCAAACACCCTGTCTGCGGAGCAACTCCGGGACATTGATTCCGCGCTCGCGAATTGGCCGGAACTCAAGCTCAAGGAGGAAACCGATGCCAGCAAGGATGATGAGAACCTGTTTGATCCAACCTCCGAGCACAAGACTGATCCTGAGAACGAGTTGAACACCGACATCGAACTGAATACCGATGACGAATGGGATACCGAGGACGAGTGGAATCCCATTGATGAAGGCGACGACGGGGTGGTCGACATGATCGACGACCTCAGGGCCATGATTGAGGTCATCGCCCACGACGGCGAATGAGCGAGCGTGGTACGAAGGGAAGTCGAGAAACTGTCCGGATTTCTCAGCCGATGTGACGGCAGCGCACAGGCTGCCACATTCGGTACACTCTTCGTACCACACTCGTTCGGTCGTTCCGGGCGCGGAGAGATCGTTGAAAACGGTCTTTGTGGGGCCAACCGGTTTGGTCTATACCTCCTCTATTGATCTTCAGGTTGCGCGGCACTTTGCTCCTTTGGGTCTCTTTTGTTCCTTGAAAGGACGAACGGGACCGAAACGACTTAAATGTTTGCGCCATGAAAGGAGTCTGGTTGTGAAGGTCCGGAGCCTGTGGTTGACGAAATGGGCAGCGTGGTTGGTGGTCGGAACGCTGCGACTTTTGTTCGCGACCTGTCGGACTCGGTTGGCCTTCCCGCCTGGGACGCTGGCCTACGATGCTTCGATTCCTGACCGCTATTTGTACTGCGTCTGGCACGACGAGTTGCTCTTTCCGCTGTTTGTCGACCAGCCGCATCACATGTCGGCATTGGTCAGCCGGCACCAAGACGGATCGTACTTGTCGGAAGCCATGCGACTGCTCAACGTGCGACCGTATCGCGGTTCGACAAATCGAGGAGGTGCTCAAGCGATGCGGCAACTTCTGGATGTTGCCGAGCAGCAGCACATCACGATCACTCCCGATGGTCCGCGGGGGCCTCGGCAAGTCATGAAGCAAGGAATCGTTTTCTTGGCGTCACGTACGGGTCAGGCGATCTTACCGATGGCCTGCGGCTGCCGTTGGGGATTCCGCATCAAAGGGAGTTGGACCGACATGCTGATCCCGTTGCCGTTCGCGCGAGTACACGGAGTGCTCGGTCGGCCGATTCCCGTGCCGGCGGAGTTGTCTCGCCAGCAACTGCTCGATGTCACCGCTCGCGTTCAGGAAGCGATGGATCAACTTCACGTGCAACTCAACGACTGGATCGCCGGAAGAATCGAGCGGATCGAGTTCCATGATGCCGAACAACAACGGAACGCCGCCTAAGCTAAGCTAAGGACCGGCGCAGAAAAAAACTGTCAGATGTCGCTGAACTCGCCAGAGTTCAGATCCGAAGTCTGGCGACTTTCGGCTACGACAGTTATTGATGCGCCGCCTAATTGTGTTGTTGTCGTCTGCCGCCGCCTTTGCGGAATTGCCGAAGGACGTGCCGACCGCGATTCCGCTGTGGAGCAAAGGAGCTCCTGGCTCGGAAACTCGCGCGAAGGAAGCGGAAGAAATCGTCGGAGACAATTGCGGCAACGTTCACAACCCGACGCTCACGCCCTACATCCCGGAGCGTACGAAAGCGATGGACACGGCGGTCATCATTTGTCCGGGCGGCGGGCACTCGAAGCTCTGTTTGGGGCATGAGGGCTACGCGCTGGCTCGTGATCGGGGCATCGCGGCGTTCGTGCTCAAGTATCGGCTCGCTCGCGAGAAGGGGAGCACTTACACGATTCAGGATCATGCGATGGCGGACACTCGACGTGCCCTGCGACTGGTCCGCAGTCGCGCGGCCGAGTGGCATATCAAGACCGACCGCGTGGGCATTCTCGGATTCTCGGCCGGAGGCGAACTCGCTGCGTATGCCGCGATGAAACATGATCCCGGTCAGAAGGACTCGGCGGATGTCATCGAACAGCAGAGCAGCCGGCCTGACTTTCAAGCACTCATTTATCCAGGCCGCTCTGACAGCTTCACCGCCGACGCCGGGATGCCTCCGGTCTTCATCGCCGCCGGTTACAGCGACCGACCGGATATCTCGGAGGGGATGGCGACTCTCTACCTCAAATACAAAGCGGCCAAAGTTCCCGCCGAGTTGCATCTGTTCGCGAACGCCGGTCATGGCTTCGGGTATCGCCACAACGCCAAGCCCAGCGCCGCCGCTCGTTGGCCAGAACGCCTCACCGAATGGCTCACCGACAGCGGGTTGCTGAAGGAATTGGAAACAAAGACGCCGTAACCGAATGTCGTCTTTCGCTCCGCGAAAGAACGTCCTTTCGCGGAGCGAAAGGCGACAATTACAAATCCCTAATTCGACTGTCTTAGATTTGTCGTTTACTGATGTTCAATGGCGCGAGTTTGTTGTGTTGTTTCCAGTGATAGAGGCGAGCGAGTTCATTACGCCG
>JAYVSP010000568.1:0-5286 GCA_043775215.1 Planctomyces sp.
GGAGTCTTTTTCCGAACGGCCCAATGTCGATTGACTTTCCAAATCGGTTGACGGGCCGCTCGGAAAAAGACTCCCGACCCCTTCGCCCACGCGATACGCCTCGCTCGTCACGATCAACCGGTGCATCGACTTCATCGACCAGCCGCTCTCCATGAAACGGACTGCCAGCCAATCCAACAATTCGGGATGAGTCGGCGGTTCGCCGCGCGTGCCGAAGTCGTTCGGCGTCTTCACGAGGCCGGCGCCGAAATGATGCTTCCAAATTCGGTTGACCATGACACGCGCGGTCAGCGGGTTGTCGCGCGACGTGAGCCACTCGGCCAATTGCAGTCGTCCGCTGCCAGCGTTCGACGGAACGGTGTGCTCGCCGAGCACGCTCAAGAAGCCACGCGGAACCGCATCACCCAATGACTTCGGATCGCCGCGCAGGTGGATGCGTGTATCTTGCGGCTTTCCGTCCGAGACCGCGTACGCGACGTCAACCTTCGGACCGGAGGCAATCAGTTCGGTTCGGCGCCGATTGAGCTCTGTGGTTTGAGGGACTGTTTCGATCAGCCTCGATAACCCCTCGGAAAGATTGCCGGTGACGTGCTCCAGTCGCCAGCCGATGCCGTCGCCTCCGCCCGGATGAGCGTCCGCCACTCGGCCAATTACTCGGACAATGCCGTCGATCGGGCTAAGCCACGCCAGCGCGACCGGGCCATCCGGCGCGGGATGTAGATAAAAAGTCTTCGGCGGCAGAATGGTCCAAGCTTTGATCGGCTGATCGCTAGAGTTGACCCATGCCAGCGGCGTTTCGCCGGACCGCCAGATGTTCAAACCGGCGTGTTTCTCGTGATCGCGGATCGCCTCGCGCATTAGGCTCGGTCCGTTCCGCAGGTCGAAGAAACACCACGTTGCCTTGTGGCCGTAACGGTCGGCATGTGGATTTCCCGCGAGGAAATCCTCGACCACGTCGCTCGTCACGTTCCAGTGTTGTCCCGCTCGGCCGAGGTCTGTGATTTCCAATTCAACCAGCGTGCTGTCCGCTCCGTGATTCGCTCGCGGCAAGATCACAAGCTGCAGCATCTCACCCGCCTTGACTGCGATGTGGTCGAGTGCGTTACTGGTGGCTTTGTCCGACGTTGGCACAGCCCCGCTCGCGAGCGTCTGCGATCCGCCGTCAGCAAACTCGCCCTGTGCGTGGACCTTCACGTTTTGCGAAGTCAACTCTTTCAACTGCTGTCGCGCGGCGGCCTGAGCGTCGTTGATCCGCTTCAATTCGGCATCGACTTCGGCCAGTCGCTGCTGATGCGGTTTGACGACTCGTTCCATTTCGTCGGGCGGCAGCAGCGGTACCATGTCACGTGAGGCTTTGACTTTCTCGCAGCCGGGGAACGGATACCGCGTACTCTCGAAAATGCCATATAAGGCGTAGTAGTCGCGCGCCGAGATCGGATCGTACTTGTGATCGTGGCAGCGCGCGCAGGCGATGCTCAGGCCGAGTACGCTCTTGCCAAGCACATCGACCGTGTCGTCGATCGTCAGAAAATGATCTTGATCCAGATCGAAACCGAATCGCCGCGAGATGCTGAGATAGCCGGTCGCCGTAATGAGCTCGGCGTAACGTTCGTGGGGTAGGTTTCCAACCTGCCGGTTTGCGGTGCTCGTTTCCGGCCGGTTGGAAATCTGCCCCATAAGCAGGTCACCCGCGATCTGTTCGCGGAGAAACTCGTCATACGGCTTATCCGCATTGAACGCGTTGATGACGTAGTTGCGATACCGCCAGGCATGCGGTGTCGGGAAGTCGGCCGTCTCGCCCGCGGTGTCCGCGTACCGCACGACATCCAGCCAATGCCGGCCCCACTTCTCGCCATACGCCGGTGATGCGAGCAATCGTTCAATCAGCCGCTCAAACGCATCGGGCGAATCGTCGGCGAGGAACTCAGCGACCGCGTCGGGTGACGGCGGCAAGCCGATCAAGTCGAACGTCACCCGGCGGATTAGCGTCCGTTTCTCCGCGTGGTACTTGGCCGAGGTGAACGGGGTGCCGTCAGGCCCCTGGTTGCTGAGAACCGAATCCACCAGGGGCCTGACGGCACCCCGTTCTCCGGAAATCAAGAACCGATCAATCGGATTGTCAACAGCCGCCGATCCATTCGGCGGTGTCACGGCGCGTGGAGCCACGAATGCCCAATGCCGCTCCGACCGAAACTCCGTCACCTTCGCGGGCCATTTGGCACCCGCTTTGATCCACGTCGTGAAGTCGGCGATGACACTGTCCGGGACCGGCTTGTCCGGCGGCATTGCTGAAACGCCTTCTTCGCGGCGGAGTGCTTTGAGCAGCAAACTCTCGTCAGGCTGAATGAGCGTAATGGATGAGCCGTTCTCACCCCCTTGAAGCAATGCGGCGCGAGAATCGACTCGCAGCTTGCCGTTTGTCTTTTGCCCGCCATGACAGCGGAAGCAGGTGTCAGCGAGCACCGGCCGAATCTTCGTCTCAAAAAACGTGTCGTCGCTGTCGTCGGCAGGCAACGGTCTCATGTCGACAGCCACAAGGCTGAGCCACAATCCAGCAACCAGAAAACACAAAGCATTCGTCCGCATGTCATCCTCTGAGTGTGCTCGTGAGTCTCGGCAGTGTAAAAGGAAGCCACAGAGTCCAGCCAGTAGACTGTTAAAAAATGCTCCTCGACCTATCAATGGCCAAATATCAGTAATCAGAGTTCAGATGCCGGCGAGTCAGGAACCCCAATGATCACTCACCACGGTCCAATGCGACTCGGCATCTATGGCGGCTCGTTTGACCCGATTCATGTCGGGCATTTGTTGCTGGCGGAGACTTGCCGCGAGACGTGCTCGCTGGACCAAGTCTGGTTCTTGCCCTGTGGACAGCCGCCGCACAAGCCGGCCGGAACGCTCACCCCCGGCAAGCTGCGGGCCGAGATGCTGGAGTTTGCCGTCGCGGGCGATCCGCGTTTCGGCGTGTGCCGCATTGAACTGGAACGGCTCAGTCCATCGTACACAGTCGAGACACTCCAGCAATTGCGTGACCAAGACTCGTCGCGCGAACTCTTCTTCTTGATGGGAGCCGACTCGCTCGCGGATCTGCCGATGTGGCGTGAGCCACGGAAGATTCTGGAACTCGCGACCGTCGTGGCGGTGAACCGCGGACAGCGTGCGCCGCCAGATCTCAGTGCGTTGGAAAGACAACTCGGCCCAATCGTTCGCGAGCGGGTGCAACTCGTGACCATGCCGGCCGTCGACATCGCGGCGACCGATTTGCGCGAACGTGTTCGCACCGGCCACAGCCTGCGTTTTCGAGTGCCTCGCGCAGTGGAAGAATACATTCGCCACAACGGGCTGTATCGCGAAGCAACGGCGAGCGTAGGACGTCAGACCTCTGATCTGCCCGAACCAAACTGAGACGCGGTCGGTGCTCGGAACAGCCGTTTCAACAGCAGATGTGTCGGCAGAAAGATGCAGGTCGGCAGGATCAACAGCATCGCGCCGAGATAGCCCAACGGTGGCAGCCAGCCTTGCGGCTTTTGATCGCTGAAACCATACACGTAGTTGATATTCACGGGCAGATTTGGATTGCCCGCGGGCGGAGGAGGAGCGGGCATCACGAAAAAGCAGATCAGCAACACACCACACGCCAGCGGCGTCCAAGCGAGGAACGCGCGCGGATCGTAGCCTAGCCGTCCGATCAACCAGAGTAACAACAGCGGCAACCAGAAATGGAAAAATGACAGTCCGCGCACGAACAGACTCAGGTTTGGATCAAACATGTAGCCAGTCATGCCTGTCACCGGCAGACCAACACACGTTCCCCAAAAGTCGATCTGCCACAGGGCTTGCGGCAGCAAAATGCCCACCGCCGACATCGATACCAGAAGCGCGTTTTCTCGCCACACGGCCACCAATGTCATCAGCAGTGCCATGTCGCAGAAGTACAGAAAGTTGGTCGGACCATAGACTCGCAAGTAGTAGGGAACCAACACCGCCACGAATGCGGAGTAAGCCAGCTTGAGCCACAGTGGAAGAACCGGCTTCGCGAAGGGCGACGTCATCGCAGAGCACTCCTCAAGGTCATCACCGTCCGCGCTCGTTTCCGAATTGTGCGATCTGCCAGCGTGAAGAGAAGCGGTATCCCAATCGAATTGCTTCCGCCTCCAACCAATCGGACCGAGCGGCCAGTTCCTCGCGAGTGCGGGCTTGCGGCATCAGCCAAACCCGATCTCCAGGAACGTCAGGCCAGTCCGCCAGATACCGGCACACGTCGACCAAATCTGACGGCTGATCGACGACAAACTTAAGTTGATACGGAGCAGACTCGATCAGTCGTGCGATCACGTCCCGATTCGTTCGCGTTTGCTCGTGACGTTCCTGCCAGCGAGCGGCCACAACCGAGCCGACTCGCGCCGGCGACGAATTCGCCAGTTTCGGGCTGATCGACATCAAACTGGCGGGCGCGGGGCGAAAGACGGTTCCCGCCGTTTCGATCGTGACGAAGTGCCCTGCGCGGACCAACGACTCGCAGAACGTGATGCAATCCGGTTGCAACAACGGCTCGCCACCGGTCAGGACCACATGCTCGATGCCAAATTCTGACACCTGACGCACCACGTCGGCCACCGGAACCTGTGGACCTTCCGGATTCCACGACGTGAAAGGTGTGTCGCAAAACCAACATCGCAGATTGCATCCCGAGGTGCGCACGAACACTGAAGGCGTTCCAGCGAATTGCCCTTCTCCTTGAATCGACGCATACACCTCGGCAATACGCACGGCGACACATCCCTGAGTTGCAAGCTGGAAGCTTGCACATACGACAAGCGGCTTCACATCTCCGCGTGATGCGTCCCCAGCCAGAAGCTGTAGACGAACACGCTTCCCACCGCGACGCAGCCAAACACCAATAGAGTGCGAGCCATCCGTTCGTCCTTTCGAGCCGCGAACTGGGCCACTGTGATCACGAACAGAACCATCGCCACTTTGAACCAAACCATCCCCTCGAACCCCCAACCGTGGAAGAACCAGCGCGCGATCGGATTCGATTCGAAGAACCGGCTGTCACGTCGCAACAACAAATAGGTGGTCACGACGTCGAACAGGTTGAGCGCCGCGAACCACTCGGTCTCTCTCACCAGCCGCAACCGCCAGATTTCTCGACTACGCATGGGTCACCTTAAACATTGCGGCGCGACATTGTGGTGCGCCGCTCCGAGCCTGTGAATCTTTCGAGCCGCGACCGTCAGGGAGTGTGACGGACAAGGACTTATGACCGCTCCCTGACGGTCGCGG
>JAYVSP010000569.1:0-6436 GCA_043775215.1 Planctomyces sp.
TTTCAGGTCGGCGTCAAATCGCTTTCGTAGTTCATGCCGCCACATCGCCGACCTGAAAAAGACTCCCGACCCCTTCGCTCACGCCGCCATCGAAATCACAAGCCACCGATCGACAGCAATCGTTTGGCTTCCGTGAGTACGAAATCGACATCCTGAAACGGCTCAAAGCTGACGTCTTGCCAACGGACGAAGCCTAAGCCGTCGAGCAGAAAGGTCGCGTGCAGCGGCTTCTTCTCGAAGTCGTCGTACGCGCGATACGCCTTGAAGATCCGCTGCTCCGGGTCGGACGCCAACGGGATCGGGAATTGCCCCTCCTTCGAGAAATTGGCAATCGAGGTTGTCAGCGAGGGCAAGTCTTCCGTGCTGATGGCGACCACCGAAATCCCCGCTTGTTGAAAGTCATTCACGCGCGGCGCGAACTTTTGCAATTGCTCGACACAGTGCAGGCATCCTGATCCGAGGTAAAAGATCACGACGACTGGACGACCGTGATAGTCAGCCAGTGCCAGCATCTTTTCGCCGGGCGCCGGCAAGCTCCATTCGGCGCCTGGAGAGGGAGCCCAGCGAAAGGGGCCGAGCGAATCGAGGGCCGGACGTTCGCCGACGTCAGTGCGCGGCGGGGCCGGAGTGCGCCAGTCGTCGGGCAAGCTTTGTTCTTTCGCGAACGAAGTCAATCGCGCAAGCAGCGGCGAATCGAGATCCGCCTGTGACGCGACGTTTCGCAGTTTCGCGAACGCGGCCTTCGCGTCGTCGAGTTTATTCATCCGTCGCAATAGATCGGTCTGCACGGCTAGCGGAACAACCTCGTTGTCGCTCGACTTCACGGCGGCCGCGAGCGTCTCCGCGCACTTGTCATGTTGACCGCATAAGAACTGATACTTCGCCTGCCGCAGCCGAGGCAGATCGTTGGCCTTGTCAAACTGCTCGCGGGCCTTGTCGGTTTCGCCGCGAGCCAACAGCAGCACGCCCCGCAGTTCCGCCTGAGCCTGTTCGACCGGCTTGAGCGCTTCGCGCGACTGCTTGAGATTGTCCTCTTTTGCCTTCGCGATGTCGGCGTCACTCTTTTTGTCGTCACGGGCTTTTTTCTCCGCCTCGGCAGCGTCAGTCTGAGCCTTCTCTTCCAGCTTTGCCGCGATGGCATCCAACTCTTTGAGACGCTCCTCGACCTGAGCGAACTCGCCACGTTGATACTGCGCGACACCCAGCAATCGCAGCCGCTTGGACTTCTCGGCCGGTTCATCGGGGGCGTCGAAATACATCGTGCCGGACAATGCGATGGCGTCGTCCCACAGCTCAAAGTTTTCGATCACCTGCATCAACCGCTCGCGTCCAAACTTGCTGCTTCCCTTCGACAACGTGTTGAATTTCGGATGTCTCGGCAGTTCGAGCATGTTCTTTGCGAGGTCCAACGCCGACTTGCTGCGACCGAGGCTCATCAAGTTGCGGATCAGCCATTCTTGGTTGTGTGCATAGTTGTGAATCTGATCGGGCAAGACGCGGTCTCGCATCATTTGCGCGTGATCGGCCCTGCCCGACGCCTCTTGCTGCCACGCGGCATCTGCCCAGCGCGTCAGCTCCGAGTACGTGTGCCCCGGCATGTGCCACATGTGGGCAATTCGCGGAGCCGCCTGTCCGCAACGCGCCGCCGACTCCAGTGCCTTCTCCGGTTTGTGATGATCCCACAGGTGAATGCGGAAGTGGTGAGCCGGGTGCAGCGGCTGCTTCTGAAGAATCTCGCCGATCAACGCATCGACGGCGAAGTAGCTCGTGATCGGCACTCCTTTGTCCTTGCTTTGATACAAGAATACGGCCAGAAATGCCTTCGCCTCAATGTCGTCGGAGAATTCGGTAAGGATCTTTTCCAGGCCAGCGACATACGTCTTGTGACGTTCTTCATCCTTGCGCTTGTCGTCTTTGAAGAAGTCCGCGAGCGCATCGATGTAGAGTTGCTCGCGCCGGCTGGCCGAGGCTTTCTTCTCGGTCGCCTTGACGATGAACTTCGCCGCGCGGCCGAGATTCTCGATGTTCGCAGAGGCCATACCCCAATAGGCCATTGCACAATTCGGGTCGAGCATCGCGACTTGCCGAAACGATCGCTCGGCCTCGAAGTACCAAAACCCATGCAACTGCCCGACACCTTGATTGAAGAACGCTTGAGCCTCCGGCACCGATGTCGTGACCGGAAACGTTACGGCCCCAGTCCCCTCCATCAGGTAAGCCGCTTGCCGCGGACCTTCGTTGAAAACCTCGCCATGAGCGGAATGACCGGGAGTTGGTGCAGTGTCGGCACCAACTGCCCAGACATTCGCAAATAGCACGAACAGACACGCGGCGACGATGCGGTGGCACATCTGCTTGCTTGGGACCGGCGCAGAAATAACTGTCTGGAGTAGCGGAACTCGTGAGAGTTCCGTCCGAAGTCTCACGACTTCGGCTACGACAGCTATTGATGCGCCGGTCCTTGGCCGTTTCATTTGAGGCCGCGGTTCGACGGAGAAGCGGTCAGTGGTCTGGACTTCGCATTTCATTTTGGGTCTTCGCCAGAATCTTGTGGGTGACACGAAATTGGAAAAGGATTTTGTGAGAATTGGCAGGGCAAAAGAATGTTGGCTTGAGTCTTGTTCCATCCGTGTGGTCTTCTATCCGTGTGGTCCTGCGTCGCCTTGGAATCCTCGATTCGTTTGGAACGCAGCACCACACGGATAGAAAGGCCACACTGTTGGAACAAGACCAGCAATTAATGTCACCGAGAACACCTCCGCACCGACGAGTTCGTCGAAACCGCCTAATTTCACAACTTGAAGCCCTTTCCAAACTGGAATTCACCCACAGATTCTGGTGATGAAGCGCAAGAGATTACAGCAAGCCGCATTGACGCAGCAGGGATTGCGGATCGGGATCGCGTCCCCGGAACGTACGGAAGACGTCCATCGGATGTCGGCTGCCGCCAAGTGCCAGCACTGTATCGCGGAAGCGGCGGCCGGTCGCGGCGATTGCCGACTCGTTGTCGAGGCCCGCTTCCTCAAACGCGCCGAAGGCATCAGCGCTGAGCACTTCGGCCCACTTGTAGCTGTAATAGCCCGCTGCGTAGCCACCCGAAAAGATGTGCTGAAAAGCACACAGCATGCGATCTTCAGGGAGCGGCGGCAGCACCGATGTCCGCTCGGCCATGCGGCGCTGCACGTCAAACGGCGAGGCGTTCGAACTCAGATCGAACTGGTGATGCAGATAAATATCCGTCATGCCAAAGTGCAATTGGCGGAGCATCATACTGGCCGCGCGATAGTTTCTCGCGGCCTTCAACTTCTCGAATAAATCATCCGGCAGCGGCTCACCGGTTTGATAATGCCCTGACAACACGTGGATCGTCGGGCGGTGATAGCACCAGTTCTCCAGGAACTGGCTGGGAAGTTCGACCGCGTCCCACTCGATGCCGTTGATTCCGGCAGCGTCAACATCGTCCACGGTCGTGAGCATGTGTTGCAGGCCGTGACCGAATTCGTGGAACAGCGTTTCGACCTCGCGAAACGTCATCAGCGACGGCGTGTCGCCCACCGGCGGCGTGCTGTTGCAGACCAGATGAGCGACCGGCAGTTCGAGGCGGCCGGCGACTCGGCGACGTGGCAAGCACGTATCCATCCACGCGCCGCCCCGCTTGTTTTCCGGCCGCGAGTACGGATCGAGATAAAACGCTGCGATCGGCAGGTCACCAGCTTGGGCATCAAACACGCGGAAGAACCGCACGTCGGGATGCCATACGGCCGCTTCGCCATCAGCCGGCCGAATCGTGATGCCGAACAGTTTCGTCAGCAAGGCGAATAACCCGTTGAGCACTCGTGGCAAGGGGAAGTACGGCCGGAGTTGTTCGTCAGTGTAGTCGTAACGCTGTTCGCGCAGCCGCTCGGCCCAATATCCGATATCCCAATGGGCGAGCTCCCCATCGCCCCTTCTCCCCACCTCCTCCTCTGCGATCTGCTCCGGATCAGGTGACTGACGCACCTCGCTCGCCAGAAGTCGAAGATCTTCCAAATCGCGCTCCGCCGACGGGCGCGAGGCCGTGAGCAGCGTTTCAAACATCTCTTCCACGGCCGCAACGCCGGGAGCCATTTTTTCGGCGAGGCTGACTTCCGCAAATGTGCGATATCCGAGCAACACCGCTTTCTCGCGTCGCAACGTCAGGATGCGAGTGATGTGCTGGCTGTTGTCCCACTCGCCGGTGGACGCGCGCGAGATGAACGCGCGATACACAGTCTCGCGCAGGTCGCGCCGGCAACAGTGCTGTAAGAACGGCGTAACACTCGGACCTTCGAGCGTGATTCGCCACGGTCCAGCCTCTGGACTTCCTTGCGTTCCCACTTCGTTGCCCGAATTCTTCCGCGACTGGTTGTACGATTGCGCCGCAAGCTGCAAGAGACTCGGCGGAAGCCCGGCCACTTCGTCCGGTTGAGTCAGGATCAACTCAAACGCTTTGGTCGCGTCGAGCACATGATTCGAGAACTCGGTGCTGAGCTGCGACAATTCTTCCGCGATTGCGTTGAATCGCTCGCGTTGCTGGCCCTTCAATTCAATGCCGGAAAGTTCTGCCGAGAGCAGTTTTTGATCGACGATCCGTTGTCGTGTCGGCGTGAGCGTGTTGCCCGATTGCTCCTTCAGTCGCTTGACCGCTTCGTAAATCGGACGGCTTTGCGATGCTCGCAGTCCAAAGCGAACGACTTCCGGCAAGACGATTTCATAGGCCGTTCTCAACTCCGGCGAGTTCAGCACTCCGAAAAGATGCGCCACTGGTTTCCAGGCGTAATCGAACGGACGATCGAGTTGCTCTAGCGGTGTGAAGACATCCTCCCAACTCGGCCGGTCAATGTGAGGCAGTCGTTGCTCGATGTCGGCCAGTTCCCGCTCCGCCACCGATAACAACTGCCGCACGGCAGGAACAATATGTTCGCTTTTAATGCGGTCGTATCGGGGCAGACCATCGGCCGCAAGCAGGGGATTGTCATTCAGATCGGCTGGCAATTCAGACATTAGGTCGCTCCTTCGGCAAGATAAAGAATATTCTCCCACCGATCCTGCGTCGGTGAGGATCAGTGAATCGATCAAGCGTCATTTTCGGTCGTGGAATTCCAGTCGAAGGCGATATCGAGCGCCGCGGCGGAGTGCGTCAGTGCGCCGATGCTGATGCGGTCGACGCCGGTCTCGGCAATTAACCGCACGTTGGCCAATGTAATTCCGCCAGATGCTTCCAAACGCACCGAGGGAGCCAGTTCATCTCGCAGCCTCACGGCCTCTCGCAGCAACGGCGGGTTCATGTTGTCGAGCAACACGATCTCCGGTCCGCCGTCCAATGCGTCGCGAAGTTGTTCCAGCGTGTCGACCTCCACTTCGATGGGCATATTGGCTGGCGAGCTACTTCTCGCCTGCCGCACTGCCGCAGCGATCGACCGCAACAATGGCCTGCTGTTCGCCGAGTCCTGACTACTGGCCTCTGACCTCTGATCTTTGGCTGCTGCTTCCATCCATGCGGCGAGATGATTGTCCTTGATCAGCACGCCGTCATGCAGGCCCAGGCGGTGATTCGTTCCACCGCCACAGCGGACGGCATACTTTTCCAGAAGCCGCCAACCGGGCAGCGTCTTGCGTGTGTCGAGGATCACGGCCCGCGTCCCTTCGACGGCAATGACGTATCGCCGCGTTTGTGTTGCCACGCCAGACAAGTGCATCAGAAAGTTGAGTGCTGTCCGTTCGCCGATCAAAAGGGAGCGCAGCGGCCCGGAAACGCGTGCAACAACCGCTTGCGGAATCACGGTCGAACCATCAGCGATCAGTGTTTGCCAGCGCACCGACGGATCGAGCCGGCGGAAAACCAATTCGGCAATCGGCGCTCCGGCCAGAACGCCATCGCACCGGATGACAACGTCGATTGTCGCCGATTCGGCCGGATCGACGAGAGCCGCACATGTGAGATCGCGGTCCAATTCAAAACGTGGAGCAGGCGGCTCGCCTGCTTGACTTTGCCGTTGAATCCACAGGTGCGCCGCCTGTGCTACTTCCACTTCCGCACTGACGTCGCCGAAGCCCAAATCCTCCGCCAGCGCGAGTTCGATCAATCGCCATGCGGCCGATTGCTCAGCCTGTCCCAACTCGATTCGATCGCTCACAACGGCTCCTTGGAGTCTTTTTTCTTCGCTTCTGCGAATGCCTCAGCAGCAGCAGCTTGATCGCGAAGCGAGGCTGACAGCCAACGTCCCCACACCACGTAATGCAACACCATCAACAGGCCCATTCCGACGGGAACCAGCACAAACCACAACACGGCCGGAATTACGAATGCGACCAAGCCCACTAAACCAAACACGACGAGCAACACCATCGTGAGAGCAGCGAAGGTCGCGTTGTCGCGTTGATCGATCGAAGGACGTTCGGACATGATGACAGCCGG
>JAYVSP010000570.1:0-12039 GCA_043775215.1 Planctomyces sp.
GGAGTCTTTTTCAGGTCGGCAATGTTGCCCTAGAACCTGCGAAGGCGAGATGACGCCGACCTGAAAAAGACTCCCGACCCCTTGGACTTGAACCATGCAACAGCGAGAAAAAATCTTGGCGGCGAGCTTCGCGGGAACGCTGGGCGTTTTCGTGGTCGTGCCGATGCTGTGGTCGTGGTTCAACGGTCCGGTCAGCGACGCGCGGGCAGAGTTGGACGTTGAGAAAGTTCGTCGCGAGGCCAAAGACACTGATTTGCTTTTGACTTTGGCCAAGCAGCGGCGACTGAAAGAATGGAAAGGCCGCAGCCTGTCGAAGAAACCCACCGAGGCGGCGTTGCAATATCAGCAGTGGCTGACCGATCTGGCAGAAGTGGTCGCCGATTTTTCGAGCGTGCAGGTCGCTCCAGAGGCCACGGCCGCGGCGGCAAATCAGCCGTATGCCGTGATCAACTTCCGCCTCAAGGCGGAAGGAACGCTCGCTCAAGTGCGGCTGTTCTTGTTCCGGTTCTTGCAAGCCGATCTGTTGCATCGCGTGAAGTCGATCGTCATCGACAGTCCCACGACCGCCGGAAATCCGAAGCTGTCGCTCAACATGCAGTTCGAGGCACTCTCATTGCTGCTGACGGACGCTCCGCCGCGCGGGCCGACTTTGTTCGCACGCACGCAAGTGGCCGAGGACTGGAAAAGCTCGACGCAACCGCTGCGAGTTCAGCCGACCGATGCCTTTCCGAAGACGACTCCCTTTTTGATGCGTGTCGGCGGGCGCTATTTTGAAGTCCGTGATGTACAGGGAACGAATTGGACACTGGCCCCGGACGTGAACTCACCGCAGCCGCTGGATGGTTCCTTCGAATTGTTGGAGGGCGAGACCGTCGAGTTAGCGCAAGTTCATCCCGAATATGCCAAGCGGACGCTGGCGGACTTCGATCCGATCTTAAAACAGAATCCGTTTCTCAAACCAGTGCCGTATGCTCCGAAGCTGGAATTTGTCGGAGCGAAATCGGTCTCGCGCGGTGGGACATTGCAGTTGCAGTGTAAGGCCAGCGGGTTTGATCTTGTTTCCGGTGAGCCGTCATTCGCGATTAGCGGTGATCTGCCGAAAGGAATGACCTTCGAGGCCGCCACTGGAAAACTGACTTGGAAACCCGCCGACGATCAACCATTGGGAGACGTCTCTCTGAAAGTGACCACCACCGCGCCGGGACTCAAAGAGGCGTTGACCGAATCGCTCAAGCTATCGCTCAAACAGCTCAATAAGGCGCCGTCGATCGCTCCGATTGGAGAACGGCACGCGGTGCTCGGCAAGGAATTCGTCCTGCCCATCAAGGCGACCGACGAAGACTCGGACGGCAAGCTGACTTTCTCACTGGGCAGCGGTGCGCCCGAGGGAGCCAGGATTGATTCCGCCACCGGAGAATTTCGTTGGACACCGGCCGCCACAATGGTTCCGGGACCGGTCAAGCTCACCGTGCAAGTAGCAGATTCCGGCCTGCCTCCGATGACCGCAACTCAAGAAGTCACGATCAACCTCGGCGACGATCTGGCTCAGTTCACCGTGCTGACGGGAATCATTGTGCGCGAAGGCGAGAAGGAATTCTGGCTCTCGGACAAGTCGAACAACAAACGACTGGTGCTGCACGAAGGGGAAACCCTGCGTTATGCGGACGTCGATGCGACTGTCGAGCGAATCGAAAAGAAGTTCGTCCTGCTGCGAAAGGACGACACGACATGGCGACTGGACCTCGGTGAGAACCTGAAGAGTCTGCGCAAAATCGAAACGCCAACCGCCCCAGCGACTCCGAAGCAATCGGGCTGAATGGGCGAGTTAGGAAGATCACCGAAATTCTTCCGATCAGCATTTCTTCACTGACAAGGGAAACTTTGCCGATAACGAAGAGATGACCGGAAGTGCCGATGTTTCGCTTACCGAGCTTCAGGGTATTTGCGCGATTCGATAGGTCGCTTCGGTCCCTTTCGTCCCTTCAAAGGACAAAAGGGACCAAAAGGACGAAAGTACCGCGCAGATATTCCTTTGAAGATTAAATCAACGAATCACGGAGTGACTCGTCGGCGGCAAGGAGGCCCATTTTGAACTCGCGACGATTGCGACTGATTGGAGTCGGACTGACCGCGTGCGCGTTCGGCCTATTGTGTGCCGAGCAGCTTTCGGCCGAAGTCCGGCTGTTTGGCAAGAAGCCGCCTCGTCCGATGGCTGAAGGTTCTTCAAGCCGGATGCCTGCTGCGCTGTCTGACAGTGCGGTCTCTGGCCGAGCGCCGACATCGGACGCGAACGAGCGTGACTCCGCTGCGATCTCGAGGCCGGCGTCTGCGAACGGAAAAACGGCGGCCACTCAGGGACGAACGCCGGAACAGAAGATCAAATTGAACTACCTCAGCAAGAACTGGGACGACGTGTTGAAAGACGTCGCCAAACAGAGTGGCCATGTGTTGGTCATCGACAAAGTTCCGCCGGGACGATTCTCACGCAATGACTGGACCCCGCATTCATTCACCGAATCACTCCGCATCTTGAATCGCGAGTTGGAACCGAAGGGCTTTCGGCTGCTGGAGCGAGGTCAATTTCTGGACTTGGTATTTCTGCGTGATGCGCGCCAAGAGTATTCGCGCCCCGTGCTTGACGTCGGCTCAGCGTCGCGGCGGCACGACGACAACGAAGACGAATTCACGCCGCCTAGCAATGACACGCCTGCACCGCGCCAGGCCAGCCGAGCAAAACCGAATCCCAAGACGTTGCCCGAGACACCGCCCGGTTTGTCGAAGACCGGCAATTCGGGAATCGTGCCAGCGTCGGCAAAAGTTTTGGCGCCGCCAAGATCGTTGCGCCCCACCAACGCGATTGAATTGGCCGCTCACGCCAATCCGCTGGAAGACGACGACAACGAAAAGGAAGTTGACGCGGACTGGCTTGAGGATGCTCCGCCGAAATCCCGTTCACGTTGGATCGAGGTCGTGTTGCAGCATCAGTCGTCGCGTTCGGTGTCGCGTTCGGTTTATCAGGCGTTTGTCGAGAACGCCGAATTGGTCGAGCAAGGACCGGGCGGTTTGCCGGGATTCGTCGTTTGGCAAGATGCTTCGCGGCCAGAGGCATCGCAAAACGCGGCTCGTGGCCAGCCAGCCGTACCAAAACGAGTTCGCTTTACGATCGGCATCGACCTGAAAAAGGATCGTCTTCTGATTGATGGCTCGCCGACGGAGGTCGCGGGATTGCGGCGTCTGATTGCAAAGCTCGACGTGGCCGCGAAAAACAAATATCAGAGCGTGAAGCTCATCACCTCGAAACGCGATGTGCGCGAGGTCGCTCAAGCCTTACGGCCGGCGGTGAAACAACTGGCTCTAGAGGGGGGTGATCACGACTCTCCGCTGGACGAGAATGACCCGCTCCCAAAGGCAAAGGTGAAAACGAAAGCTTCCTCAAAGAAACCGACTGCGAAACCAAAAACGGCGGCCAAAGGAAACAGCGCCGCCATCGTTCGACGCGAGTTGTTAGACCTCTCCGCTGAAGAGACTGATGAACCGCAAGAAGCGAAAAACTCGAAGACCGAATCTCGAAACTCGAAGCTTAACGGACAGAAACCTGCATCGAACGACGACGCCGAAACGGAAACGAAACCGGCCGGCAAAGCGGATGTGCCAGCGATCATCGGCGGTCTGAAGGGGGATGTGAACGTCGAGGCGATGGATGATCTCGGCGTCCTGATTCTGCGAGGTAACGAGCAGGACGTCGAAGCCGTCATGAGCATCATTCGGCAGATCGAGAAACTGTCTGCCGGTGCAACGCCCGACATTCATTTGCGGATGCTGGACCATGTCGACAGCGAATCGCTCGCCGAGTTGCTGACGTCGGTCTACGAACGGCTGAACCGCACGCGTGGTCGTTCCGCCCAGGACACGTCGCAAGTCACCGTCATCGCCGTCGGCAAGCCGAACTCTGTGTTGATCCTCGCTTCGCAGAACGACATTGAGGCGGTCAACACGCTGATCGATAAGCTCGATCAGCCGGTCGATCCCAACAACGAATTCGAGGTATTTCGGCTGCGATACGCCATTGCCAGTCAGGTGATCACGGCGATCGACAGCTTCTTCGGCAGCGGCACCACAAGCACAGGGGGACAAGGACAAGCGCAGGGACAAGGCACGACATCGCGCAGCAGTTCTGGCCTGCGAGGCCGCGTGCGGACGATTTCCGATTCGCGCACGAACGCGATCATTGTGCAAGCCCGGCCGCGTGATCTGGAAGAAGTGCGCCGGCTGATTGACGAACTGGACCAAGTCGGCAATCAAGCGGTGAATCAAATCAAGTTGATCCCGTTGAAAAACGCGGTGGCCGAGGAACTGTCGGAAATCTTGAATCTCGCGATTCAAAGCACGATCAGCCCGCCGCAACAAGCACGATCGACTCAAGGCGGGGGCCAAGGGTTCGGTGGCGGCGGAGGGCAAGGACAGGTCGATCAGAAACTCCGGGAGGCGAAAAGTGCGGTGCTGCAACTGCTCGAAGACGAGGGAGGTGACTTGGTCGAGTCGGGTATCCTTGCCGACATCCGCATCAATCCCGACAGCCGAACGAACAGTTTGGTCGTGACGGCTCCTGAAGAAAGCCTGGCGCTGATTCAAGCGTTGGTACGGAAGTTTGATATCCCCGCCTCGCTGGTTGCGGAGATCAAGCATTTCATGATGAAGAACGCCGATGCGCAGTCGGTTTCGACGATGCTCAATCAACTCTTCAACAATCAGCAGCAAACGGGACAGCGCGGCGCCGGCGGCAATCAGCAGAACCAACAACTCGGCGTCCAACTCGCCGGGGCCGAAGACGCCAGCAGCCAACTGATCCCGCTGAAGTTCTCGACGGACATCCGGACCAACAGCATCATCGCGGTCGGCGGAGCAGAAGCATTGAGTGTCGTCGAAGCCATCATCCTGCGGCTGGATGCCAGCGATGTCCGGCAACGCAAGAACACCGTCTACCGGCTGAAGAACAGTCCGGCTCAAGAGGTGGCCACCGCGATCACGCTGTTCCTGCAAGGTCAGCGCGATCTGGCCAACCAAGGGAATCAAGATCTGATCAGCAACGTCGAGCAACTCGAACGAGAGATCATCGTCGTCGCCGAGCCGAACTCGAACAGCCTGCTGATCAGCGCCACGCCGCGGTACTACAAAGACATCACCGAGATGGTCGAGCGGATCGACGCAGCCAAGCCGGAAGTCGTGATTCAAGCGTTGCTGGTCGAGGTCACACTGGACAACACGGATGAGTTTGGCATCGAGCTGGGCTTTCAAGACCGGTTGCTGTTCAACCGCAGTCTGACGAGTGCCGCGGACATCACCACCATCAGCCAAACGAATACGTCACCAAACGGCGTTGCCACAACCACACAAAACATCGTTTCGCAGGCGGCCACTCCGGGCTTTCTCTTCAATACACCGACCTTGGGAAACAACGTCGGGTCGACGAACGCCAGTCCCAGCACAGTGGCCGGACAGAGCTTGAGCACCTTCGGGGTTGGTCGCACGAATGGCAACCTGGGATTTGGTGGTCTCGTCCTGTCCGCGGGGTCGGAATCGGTCAACGTCTTGTTGCGAGCCTTGTCGTCCAAACGCAAGCTCGAAATCCTCAGCCGTCCCCAGATTCGCACACTCGACAGTCAACTCGGCAGAATCAACGTCGGCCAGATCGTGCCGGTCGTCAGCGGAATCACTTCGAGCGGCATTGCGGGGCAATTTGTCCCACAGGTCATCCGCGATCAATCGGGTATCGTGTTGAATGTCACGCCGCGAATCACGCCAGATGATCGGATTGTCATGCTGGTCTTTGCCGAGCGGAGCAACTACAACCTCTCATCGAGCGCAAGCGTGACGCTCGTCGCTGCAGGAGCGGGAACCGGAGCGATTACCTCACCAGTCAAGGACAACAGCACCGTCGAAACGACCGTGTCCGTCGCCAACGAACAAACGATTGTGATCGGCGGCCTAATTCAAAAGACGGACGACCAGATCACGCGGAAAGTCCCGTGGCTGGGTGATATTCCAGTGCTCGGCCAGGCATTCCGATATGACGCACATCTCTTCAAGCGGACCGAACTGCTGATTTTCTTGACGCCGCGAATCGTCAAGAACGATAGCGTGTCCGAGATCATCAAGCAGATCGAATCCGAACGCATGCACTACACGGAGTGCGAGGCCGAAGCGATTCATGGTCCTCTGTTTGTCGCTCCCGCACCGCCATCGGACGGCTCCACATCGCCGGTGTATGCTCCGGGAGGAATGTGGATACCGCCGGCTCCGCAAGGAACCGTACCGCCCGCTCCGGACGATTCAGAACCGGCTAAACTCAAAAGCATTCCAACAGTCCCGCCGATGTCCGATGAACCGGCGTCTGGAGTTCAAGGTGCTAGCTATCGAGTTCCCTCCACGAATCAACGGCTCGAATCTAACTCCGCACCACGGAGTCCTGCGAAGAAGCCACTGTCCGCGAAAAAGCCGACAATTCTGGATACCTTCGATCGGAAAAAGCCATGACCGTCTTCATTCGTCGTCTCCTTCGATTCGTCGTGATCATCGTGTGGCTGATCGTGCCGGGTTGCACAACGACGACGTTGTTTTCCAAGTTCACGCAAAAAGGACATCCGAAAGCGACCGCCACCGACCCGGCCGTGCGATGTCTGTGTTTGTGGGAACCGGCCGAGGGAACCGGTGTCGATAACAAGCCGGCTCGTGGAGTCTCGGGGCAGGTCTTCTTCTTCACACGCAATGGTGCTTCCTCGGTCGAGGTTGACGGCGACGCACGCGTCTTTCTGTTCGACAATCAAGGCTCGGCCGAAGAACAGGCTCAGCCGCTCCACCAATTCGAGTTCTTGGGCGGAACGTGGAAGACGTATTTGACCTCCACGCAATTCGGTCCGGCCTATCAATTGTTCATTCCCTACCCGCGCAAGGGCAGGCATCAGGCCGAATTGGCATTGCGGGTGCGGCTCAATCAGCCGAGCGGTGCTGCGGTCTACTCAGACATCGCGAAAGTCGTGCTGACGGGCTACGACCGCGCGATAGCCAAGGGCGAGGCCGAATCACCCAAATCCGACTCTGACGAACTCGCGAGTGCCGACGCACAAAGCCACGCGATTCCTCAGCAGATTGAACAGACGCTGAGAAACGTCCTATCGAAGCGGACCAGCCGGGGTCAGCCACCGCAGAATTCAGAATTGGCGGAAGAAAGCGTTCTTCGTCAACAGAGCCGCAATCCGCCAATTCTGAATTCCGCGGTGCCTGACCCCTTGCTGGGTGGCGAGTTCAGCCTGTCCGACAGACCTATTGACCGCGGGCCTCATTCGCGAGTCCGTCTCCGGCAAGCCGCGCGGAACCGCGAACAGCCTGCGGCTGAAGACGAAGATTAACTCACAGTGTTTTTTCGGTGGCACCTGATCGGCGAAAGGTTAGGATACGCTCCGTCGATGAAGCAGATTGAAAGCGGCAGCGACGAATCACGAACTCGAGGTACAGACGATGCGACACGACATCAAACAGGCGGCTTGCCTCTTCGTCGCGACTGCCCTGTGTGGCATGTTCGTGGACTCGATCTCGGCACAGTTCAGCAGCAGTTCGCGAACCGGCAGTGCCTTGGGAAACGCCCTCACCAGTACCAGCGGCATGGGAGGTTCGAGCGGATTGAGCTCTGGTTTCGGTGCCGGTAGCAATACCGGGAACGCCGGAGGAAACGCGACCGGAAACAATGCTGCGAACCGAACGGCCGGAAACGGGCAAAGCGCTTTGGGACAGTCTCTGTTCACTCAGGGAAATAACCAAAACGGTTTCATCGGCGGCCGTAATCAGCAGCAACAATTCATCGGCGGCAACCAGCGGACCGGCGCCAACCAAAACAACCGGCAGCAAGCCAACCAAAGTGGCAATCGGTCTCAGCAGGGGCGCGATGACTTCAATGGAGGCAACCAACAGAGTCAGGCCGGCGCGAACCAGCGCCGCGCAATTCGTCCTCAGCAGAAAGTCGCGTTCGACGTGCCGCGTCGATCCGAGACCGAAATTCGCTCGACGCTGCAAACACGCTTCGATGGCTTGTCCGAACAGCCCGCGCTGCGTGGCGTCACGATCCATCTGGATACCGATGGAGTCGCAACCTTGAGCGGCTCGGTCGAGACCGCATCCGCGAAGCAACTCGCCGCCAACTTCGTGCGGCTGGAGCCGGGAGTGCGGAAAGTCGTCAACGAACTGACCGTGCCATAACGGGGGGTCTGGCATTTTGAAATTTCGGAATTGGCCGCCAAAGAAATCGGTGTGAATTAAGCGGTATCCGGCCAATTCCGAAATTTCAAAGTGCCAGACCCCTGTGCAAGATCGCTTGGAGCAACTGCCATGTTTGACCGAGATACGTTGGCTCAATGGTATGCCAAATCGCATCTAGAAACGGACCCCGGAGTCGGTCCGGTGTTGTACCTGCGTCATGACGCACCCGATCGTGAGATTCGCTTTGTCGAAGTCAATAAGTTGATTGGCGACCGCAACGATGATTCGCTGGAGCCCATTGATTTTGGGATCGATACGGGAACCGAAAATGCGCATAAGTTATTCGTGCTCGACGTGACTCCGGCTCAATGGGAGCGGATCAGGTCGCGCCAACTGCCACTTCCCTACGAGTGGTCACTCGACGATGCGCTGGTGTTTAGCGACCCGCAAGGTCGTCCGACGTCGCTGAGTTCTTGATGATTTTCAGACTCATTCGGCGTCGGGATATATCGCATGAATGTGTACCAAAAGCTGTGGTGGGAACAGGCGAAGTCAGATCATGCCACATTTCTTCTGATACGCCGAAACGGTCCCGCAGAATGCCATTCGCTGCATTACCTGCAAATGGTAACCGAGAAAATCGCCAAAGCCTACTTTTGGAGGTCTGGCTCGCCGCCACCGAAGCAACATGCTGGGTTCGTGCAATTCTTGCGTTTTCTCGGCCAGATCCGCGAACCCAATCGCGACCGAATTGCGAATCTTTTTACGTTCACTCGATTTACAGATTTTCAAAGTTGGATTCGGACAGTTCTCCCGATTGCTTACGAGCTTGAACGTCTCGCGCCTGCGCTGGCCAATGATGGCCCGAATCCAGAATACCCGTGGCCACACGAGCAACCGGCAGAGGCGCCGGCGAATCACAAGTTCGGCACATGGACCAGATTAACGACTGGCCACGGTCGCGACCTGATGAGAGTCATTGCCATCGCGATCAATCGCTTCCCAGAGTATGCCGATACGTGAATTTTAGCGTAGCACCTCCACCAACGCGGCTGCGGCGTGAGCCTCTTCCAGCATTTGATCGGTGCTTTGCGGATCGACTTCGCGGCAACTAACGGTGACTTGATTGGCGAGGTCACGCAGTTCGTCACGCCAGGCTTGTTCGTCCGTGCCGGGTGGATGATGTGGCATGAATTCCTCCAAGAGCAACACAAATCGCAGCATGTGCCGAAACAAAATGCCCTCTTGTTTCACGGCCTGTCGCGCGGAAACCAGATTGGAGAAATTCCCGCCAAAGCGAAGTAACTCTCCAACCGCCCAACAGGGTTGCAGCGGAATGTCAGTGACGTCGGGAAACTCGGCTTGAAACAGCAGTCGCAGTTTTTCTGACAGCGTGAGGACTCGCGGGCGATCGTCCTCGTCCCACCATTCGTCCTCGTCGTCTTCACTCGCGGCTCCAAGTTCCGCCGCCGTAGCCAAGCCGCGCCGCAGTAACTCGGGATGCAAGTACTCCATTGCGAGCGGTCCGAACGGCATGAAGTCCGGCCGAGGAACTCGCACATACTTGGCTGCCGAGCGGGGGATCTCCAGCACACTCTCGAACGCCTGAATCCGTTCGTCGCGATTCGCGCGGCCAAGGTGCTCGATCAAGAACATGCCATACAACGGATTCACGCTGCGAAAGCCCATCAGCAGTTCGAGTCGCTCGGTCGGAATCGCTCGCTCCGCGCGATAGGCAATCTCCGGTGCGGCATCCGTCGCGACGACGTTGCCGCGTTCCGTCGCTTGGGAGATGAGCAGCTTCGCAGCCTTTGATGGCTTTGGTGAAGTCGGGGTCGGATGTTCAAGTTTCAAATTTGGCCGGTCGGACGTTTCGGACTTCGCCAGTTGCGTGATTGCCAAATTTGAAATTTGGACACCCGCCCCGTCTTCGAGTCCCGCGCCGAAGTCACTGTTTTCGATGACGCTCGCGTGAACCGGCTCGGCAGGAATCTCGCCCTCCCGCACTTCGAGGTTTTGCAGCGTTTCCAACTGCGGCGGCTCCGGCTCCAGCCGCACATAACCGCCGGCCCACAGCGACAGCAAGCGGTTGTCCAATTCCTTCTGAGCGGCAGCAACATCCTTGCCGGCCAGCAGTCGCTTGCCCACGAAATCGCGCAGCCGAACCACGTCGGGTGAGATCCGCAGCAAGTACGCCAGCAAACGCCACGGCAGCGGACCTTGACTCCACAGCTTGCCCGGCGGAGCGGTCTGCAACTTCGCGAATTGCTCTTGCGACCAGTACTGCTCGTTGCTCCGGCGAGTCGGCATCTTCTTCTTCATGGCCTTCTTCGCGCGGATCAGCAGCGGATCTTTCGTGTCTTCAGGAATCTGATCGTACCGCGCCTTCCAGTGCAGAATCTTGACGTCGTCCTCGTGAGCCAGCGCGTACACAAAACCTTCTTTGTCGAACTGCGGCCGACCGGCACGCCCGAAGATTTGATGGGCAACGCTCGGTTCGATGACCTTCTTCTTTCCCGGCGGCCCTTTCATCAGAGCGGTGATGACCACCGACCGAGCGGGCAAGTTCATCCCGGCCGAGAGCGTCTCGGTGCAGACCGTGACCGACAGCAATTTTTGTTGAAACAATTCCTCAACGACCCGCTTGTACCTCGGCAACAACCCCGCGTGATGCACGCCGACGCCGCGCATCAGCAGTTGCTTGAGCTTCGTCCCGGCTCCTCGCGTCAGGTCGTACTTTTCCAGCGCCGCTGCCAGCCGCTTTTGTTGTCCGTCGGCGAGCAACGCCTTGCCCTTGAGCTGTTCCGCCACTTCCCAGCACTCGTCGCGATTGAAGCAGAAGACGAGTGCCGGTGTGCGTCGCGATTCGTCGTTGCCAGAGGCCATCCATTCCAGATGCTCATTGAGCAACATGTCCGGAATCCAGTGGTAGCTCAATGGCACGCGGCGTTCGGTTCCTTGGACCAAGTCGAGCAAGCGGCTATGTGCCCGCTGCATCCACATCGTAAAATCCACCGCATTCCCGACCGTCGCCGACAACAACAGCAAACGCGTGTGCTTCGGCAACATCCCGAGTGACAGCTCCCAGACGATGCCTCGTTCTGGATCGGCGAAGCTGTGAAACTCATCCATCACGACGGCGATGACGTCCGTGAAATCAAACGCCTCCGCATGCAGCAGCCGATTGAGCAGAATCTCCGCCACCACCACCAGTACTTTCGCATCCGGGTTGACGCGCCGATTGCCGGTGACGAGTCCCACCTCCTCCGGCCGAAATCCCCAGCGCACGGCGGCGGCCTGCATCTCTTGGAATTTTTGATCGGTGAGCGCAATCAGCGGAGTCGTGTAGTACGCCGTCTTGCCGGTGTGCAGCGCTTCGAACAGCGCCGCCTCGGCAATCAACGTCTTGCCGGTCCCCGTCGGAGCACACACTAGCACCCCTTGCTCGGTAGTAAACCACGTCAGCAGCGCTTCCTCTTGAAGCGGGTATGGCGGGTACGGAAGCTGAGCAAGATATTGTTCCGCGAGATTATCGCGGGAGGAGACAGACGACGTCATATGGTGAATCCATTCGGGAAGGATCGGAATCCAACGCACTGTAGCGACCCAGCCAACGCTGGTAGAGTCGCCTGTGTCGCTAGTGCCTTGGTTGAATTTTCCGTTGGAAGAGTTGCATTCCAGAGGCGTACGTCGCTTCCTGGGTTGCTGAGTTGCTTGCAAATGCCCAGGGCTGGCCAATTTGTTGTGTTGCGAAAACTGTAGGGTGGCGTCGAGTCATCGAGACCCACC
>JAYVSP010000571.1:0-3179 GCA_043775215.1 Planctomyces sp.
CTCGTTTGGCATATCGGGCGATCCACCAATTGAAGCCCGGAAAATCGACCAGCACGACGGCGTCAGGGCGGTTCTGTTCAAAATACTGCTTGGCCTGCCGAGCCAGCTTGAAGAATTTCCAGATCAGTGGGATCACCGCGAAGATGCCCATCACAGCCATGTCGGTCAGCCGGAAATGCAGATCGCATCCGACCGCTTGCATCGCGGGACCGCCGAAGCCGACACAGCGCACATCGGGTCGCCGCACTTGCAGCTCCCGAATCAAATGAGCCGCGTGTTGATCGCCGCTTGGTTCGCCCACCGAAAAGAAAATGTGCATCGCGACTCCCTTCGCGTCCGACCCTCCTTCTTGAGGGCATTGATTGCGAGGCGGGACAGTATGTCGCTGGCGAGAAGAGGGTCAAGCCAGGTCGGACGCACCGCCACGGCTGTTGATTTGGGTGGCACGCCCTGACCACCTTCATTGCTTGATCGCCGGATCATCGCGGCAATCCGAGCTCACGACGTTTTCAGTTCATCGAATAAATCAGCCACTCGGCAGCGGAAGCCGGGAACGACATCCTCGCCCGAAAGTTCGTCGGTCACGTTCAAGTCCTCGACCGTCCGGTTCGCGCGATGAATTCGGATCGATTTGGTTTGCGGGTCGATCACCCAAACCAGCCGCACGCCCGCTAACAGATACTCGTCCACTTTCTCCTCAACCTCGCCATATAAGTCATTGGGCGAAATCACATCGACCGCGAGGTCGGGAACAACGTCGCAATGCCCTTTCGGCAGTTCACCCAACAGCCGGCCGAATGCGACGAACGAGACATCGGGCTTCCGAACGCGATCGGGATCGTCGGGAAAGACGTCCTCGAAACACTGATATCCGGCATTTTAGCCGTTCACATATCCAAGCTCGTGTACTTCGCAATGCGTGCCGAGCTTGATCAACAATTTCGATCCGATGCGTTCCGATTGTCAGTCCATGTTGCGCTCCACAAGTTCGCCGTTGACCAGTTCAAACCGGTTCCCATCTTCCATTTCCAGCAGATCATCCGCCGTCACGGGACGTGACTCGCGAACCCTTGGAGAAACTTCTAATACGGCACTCATCACAGAACCTCCTGAAGAAACCAAGTCATCAGACAATGGCTACTCGCCATGATACCCGTGACTGGGTGATCCACAACGTTAAATGAGTGTCGCTGGGGTCGCCATCGTTTTGATTCGTGGTTGACGATCGTCAGAATGATGCGGTCTGCCAGCGCCAACAATTTATCGCCTTGGCTCAGGCTTCGCCCGCATCCCAATTGTCATGACGCTGCCTGTACGCAGAGATTGCAGAGAAGACGGAGATCAGGGAGAGATTCATTTCGGTGATCTGATGATTGATTTGATTCGACGGGCTCTCCGGAGTCTCTGCTTTCTCGGCGAACTCTGCGTACCAGTTCAATTCAACCCGCCCACAACAGAATGAGAACCCGGCCATGACAACGTTTGACCTGTCCGCTCACGGCATCACGGTGAAAACGATTCTGCGGAACTCGGCTCCCTCGAAGCTGTATGAAGAGGCGATTCGTTTCGAACCGGGCACCACAATTTCCGACACGGGAGCGCTCATCGCTTACTCCGGCGAGAAGACTGGACGATCGCCGCAAGACAAGCGGTTGGTGCGGAACGCGGCTTCGTGGCGAGACATCTGGTGGGGGCCGGTGAACTTTCCGCTGGATGAGGTGACGTTCTCCATCAATCGCGAGCGCGCCAAAGACTACCTCAACACGCGCGAGCGGCTGTATGTCGTCGATGCGTTCGCCGGTTGGGATCCGCGGTATCAGATCAAAGTGCGCGTCATCTGTTCGCGACCGTACCACGCGCTGTTCATGCACCAGATGCTGATTCGCCCGACCGACGAACAACTGGCGAATTTCGGCACGCCCGACTTCGTGATCTACAACGCCGGCCGCTTTCCGGCGAACCGTTTCACCACGGGTATGACCTCGACCACCAGCGTCGATGTCAGCTTTGAAAATGGCGATGTCGTGATCCTCGGCACCGAATACGCCGGCGAGATGAAGAAGGGCATCTTCACGATCATGAATTATCTGATGCCCAAGCGGGGCGTGCTGTCGATGCACTGCTCGGCCACCGCCGATCGGGTGACCGGACAATCGTCGATCATGTTCGGTTTGTCCGGCACCGGCAAGACGACCCTCTCCGCCGATCCCAAGCGTGCCTTGATCGGCGATGATGAACATTGTTGGTCCAACGAGGGCATCTTCAACATCGAAGGAGGCTGCTACGCCAAAGCAATTTTTCTCTCGCGCGACTCCGAGCCGGAAATCTTCCAGGCGCTGCGTTTTGGAGCGGTCCTGGAAAACGTGGTGTACGACGACGCTCATCACCACGTCGACTTCAACGATGCCAGTATCACGCAGAATACGCGCGGTGCGTACCCGATCGAGTTCGTCACCAATGCGCGTATCCCGTGCCTGGCCGGTCATCCCACCGATGTCATTTTTCTGACATGTGACGCGTTCGGAGTGCTGCCGCCGGTTAGTCGGCTGACTCCCGAACAGGCCATGTACCACTTTGTCAACGGCTATACGGCCAAGGTGGCTGGGACGGAGGTCGGCGTGAAAGAACCGCAGGCGACGTTCTCGCCGTGTTTTGGCGGGCCTTTTTTGGTGTGGCATCCGCAGAAGTACGCCGACCTGTTGGCCGAGCGAATTCGCCAACACAACGCGAACGTCTGGCTAGTCAACACTGGCTGGAGCGGCGGACCCTATGGAGTTGGCTCGCGCATGAAGCTCGCATTCACTCGCGGCATCGTGGACGCAATCCACGCTGGGCAACTCAAGGATGCGCCGACCACGATTGACCCGATCTTCGGACTGCACGTCGTGACGTCATGCCCCGGAGTGCCCTCGGAAATCTTGAACCCGCGTCAAACATGGCCCGATCCCGCCGACTACGATTTGACTGCGAGGAAGCTCGCGGCGTTGTTCGCAGAAAACTACGCGCAGCTCGCCACAGGTGGCGTGATCAAAGGAACAATGGAAGGCTGAGGCGGCGGGACGCGAACTTTGGAGTGCGGGGATGCATCCCCGCTTTCATTTGCGGCGGAGCCGCTTTCTTTCGACGCGGCTCGATCGCGGAAAGAAAAACAAAGCGGCTCCGCCGCAAGGAAAAGCGGG
>JAYVSP010000572.1:0-2904 GCA_043775215.1 Planctomyces sp.
CCAGGGCTTGACCGATCTCAAAGAACGCCGACCCACACGGATCAGAAGGCCACACGGATGGGAGCAAGACCTCGACACCCTGGTCGGTGGATCCTTCGGGCGATGCCCGCGTTAGGACTGATGAGTCTTTCCATTTGTCCAATTCCTCCCATACGTCCCATGAAATGCGTGAATTGGAGTAGGACAGCATGACTTCGCACTCTCGCGCTTCATTCTCACCCGACGACCTGCGTCGCGTTCGCACGGAGACGTTCGTTCGTGAGGTTGAGCATCACACGGAAATCGGCTCGACGAACGACCGTGCTTTGGAATTGTGCGGTGAGGTGAGCTTACCGGTTCCTTATGTGATCCTGGCCGATCGACAGTCGGCAGGGCGTGGCCGAGGATCGAATCGTTGGTGGTCTGGTGACGGTGCGTTGCTGTTTTCACTGATCATTGACGCAGCGGACTACGCACTGCCCGAATCCCGTTGGCCGCAGTTGTCGCTCACTGCGGGAGTCGCCGTTTGCGAGACACTGCATGACATCGTCAGTCGACAGCTCCCTGAGTCGAACTCGGCACTTGGCGAGCGAGGACGACACTCGGTCGGTCTGAAGTGGCCGAACGACGTGTGGCTCAACGGCCGCAAGGCGTGCGGAATATTGGTGGAGGTGCCGCCCGTCCTACGAGGCCGGCTGGTGATTGGAGTCGGCCTGAATGTGAACAACTCATTCGAGTCTGCGCCGCCGGAGTTGCATTCGCTGGCGACCTCACTCCACGACGAAACGGGGCAGACGTTTGACGGCGCGACGGTGTTGAGTCAGCTTCTGCGGCACCTCGACGATGACCTCAAACGCCTGGCCGTCAACGACAGCGCCTTGGTCCAGCGCTGGCAATCGCGCTGCGTTTTGCGCGATCAAATGGTCTCGCTCGACACCGCAGGGCAGTTGGTCATCGGCCGCTGTTTGGGCATCGCCGAGGAAGGTGCCTTGCGTTTGCAGTTGTCGACCGGTGAGCAACGATTTCACGGCGGCATTGTGCGGCGGATTGAACCCGGTGGGGAGTTAGGGCGGTAGGGTGGTGGGGAGAAGTCGTTGAACAGCGGTCTCCCCACCATCCTATCGCCCCACCTTCCCACCCGAATTGGGAGTACTCATGTCTGACCTTGAGCAACGTATTGATCGGCTGCGCACCCGATTCGGTTTGGTGACCGCACCGCTTTTGTTTTTGGCGGTGTGGTTCACGCATTTCGACTCGCTGGCGGATAAACCGGCGGCCCATTCGCTGGCGGCGGTGATGGCGGCGGTCGTGACGTTGTGGGTCACCGAGGCGATCCCGATGCCTCTTACGGCTCTGCTGGGAGCAACGGCGTGCGTGATGTTTCAGGTCGCGCCGGCGAAAGCCGTGTTCGCTCCGTTCGCCGATCAGTTGATGTTTCTGTTCATCGGCTCGTTCATGCTCGCGCGTGCGATCGAATTACACGGATTGGATCGGCGGCTGGCTCTGAGCGTGTTGACGCTACGAGCGGTCGGGGGCAGTCCATCGCGCGTGCTGTTCGCGTTCGGAGCCACGACGGCATTTCTCTCGGCCTGGATCAGCAACACGGCGACAACGGCGATGATGTTCGCCATCGGCCTGTCGATCCTGAAAGTGCTTCAAGAAAAAGGGACGGACCCGGCGAACGGATCGCGGGCGACGGCGTTCGATCCGCGTTATGCCACGGGGCTGATGCTGATGACGTCGTTTTCGGCGTCGATCGGCGGATTAGCCACTCCGATTGGAACGCCACCCAATGTCATCGGGCTGGGATTTATCCGCCAGCTTGTGAGGGTCAACGACGCGCCGGTCGAGATCACGTTCTTCGAGTGGTGCTTGATCGGCGTGCCGGTGGTCGTCGTGCTTTACCTCTTCCTGTTCGCGTACTTGAACTGGTTCTGTCCGGCAGGAGTGAAAGAGTTATCTGGAGGACGCGAGTACTTGACACGACAGCGCGAACAACTTGGCCCGTGGACTCAAGGTCAGATCAGCACGCTGATCGCGTTCGCGGTGATGGTCCTGTTGTGGGTCGCTCCGGGAGTCGTGGCTCTCGGCTGGGGCGAAGCAAGTGCCGCGTACAAGTGGTGCAAAGCGAGTCTGCCGGAAGCGGTGCCGGCACTGCTCGGTGCCGGACTGCTGTTCCTCTTGCCGGGCGAACATGGCCAACGCGCACTGGTGTGGCCTCAGGCGGCGCGAATTGATTGGGGTGTTGTGCTGCTCTATGGCGGTGGATTTGCGTTCGGTGTGCTGGCTCAGGAGACAGGATTGGCGAATGTCATTGGCCAGAACATGATCACTTGGCTACCGAACGCGGGGAGCCTCGGCTTTCTGATCGCGGCGACATTGGTCGCGACTCTGGTCTCGGAAGCGACATCGAACACGGCATCGGCAAATATCGTCGTACCGGTTGTGATCGCGATGGCTCAAAAGGCAGGCGTCGATCCGCTGGAGCCGGCTTTAGGCGCGACCTTCGGGTGCAGCCTCGGCTTCATGCTACCGGTCAGCACACCTTGCAACGCGATTGTGTACGGATCGGGAATGGTTCCGCTCCGCCAGATGATCCGCTATGGCGCGTTGCTCGATGTGGCCGGTACGGTGGTTATCGTTCTGATCGTGAGAATGCTATCGGCAGCAATGCGATGAGGCGGCGAAGAACACAACTGCGGATTTAAGACGAACCGCCTCGCGGCGAGACCTAGTCACGAAACGTCTTTCGACCACCTCGGAGCCCGAATGACCGAACACTCCATTGTCGTCGGCGATGAATTGTTAAAGGCTCATTCGGTAATCCAGGGAGGTCACGTCGTGGATGTTTTTTGCCACAGATGAAACACGGATTGAACACGGATCAGGACAGGAGGCAGGGAATTGGAAAACAAGAAGAAGCGG
>JAYVSP010000573.1:0-6387 GCA_043775215.1 Planctomyces sp.
GTCCGGTTCGAGAGTCCCTCGACGTTCCGAACCGGACGCTAGCGCGTTCCGGCTGATAAAACTTGACACACTGTGTTCGACTTTCTTGGATCAAGCAGACTAGAGCCTTGCGGCTCACACGGATCGGAATCATTCGTCCTCGCTGACGCTTCGGGTTACGGAATAGACTGAGACAATCTTTCACCCGCAGGAATTTGCCATGTCCTCCCTTCCCAAAACGTTGATGTCCGAAGCCGAGTACCTGGCCTACGAACGTCAATCGCAAATCAAGCACGAATTCTATCTGGGCGAGCTCTTCGCCATGGCGGGTGCCAGCCGCGAGCACAATCTGATCGCGCTGAATATCGGCGGCGAACTGCGTCAGACGTTCAAAGGCCAACGTTGCGAAGCGTATGTCGGCGACATGCGAGTCCGCGTGACTCGGACCGGACTTTACACCTACCCCGATGTGGTCGTGGTTTGCGAGGAAGCGGAATTTGTCGATGACACGCTGTTGAACCCGACGGTGTTGATCGAAGTTCTCTCGGACTCGACCGAGCAATACGACCGCGGCACGAAGCTGAAACACTACCGCCAACTTCCGTCGCTTCGCGAATATGTGCTCTTCAGCCAGACAGAACCACTGGTCGAGCAATGCGTCCGCCGCGACAACAACCGCTGGGAGTTGTCCGAGACGGCCGGCCTCGATGCGACCTTGACGCTGTCGAGCCTCGGCTGCGACATTCCCTTGGCCGAGATTTTTGACAAGGTCGTCTTTCCGAGACCCAATACTTAGTAGGAACTCGGACCTCCTTCCACATCACCGAGAAGACTCGACACGATGCCTGTCAGTTGTTGTTGGTTGATGAAAGCAGAGCCGATCCCTGAACGCTCCGAACTGAGCGATGACGGCGACTTTGGTCCTTTGAAATCGCGGTCGCACTCGCATCGTGGCGATGAGGCCGATGGGGCGAGTCACGGAAAAGCAGCATCCACTCGACCGTCCTCGGCGGGTCCAAACCCGCCAACTTGGGAACGCCAAGTGGAGGCAACGACGTCACTCGTCGGATGAGCGAGACTCCAGCAGCGCTCCAGGATCAGGGCAGGTGTTCGGTGAAATGCTCCCCAATAAACGGCTGTCGCGATCTCGTGCGGTGGAACTCCCCTCGTGCTCAATGAGACCAGACTCCTTTTCCGCCTCGTCCTTGAAACGCTCCGAACAAAACACGATTCCCTCTGAATCGTCGTCCGGCGAATTGATCGTCGCTCGGCCCATTTCTAACACCTTTGGTCTGCTCGAATCAGCCAAACAGGTTGCGCTGCCCGTTGAACTTCGTGTTTTTATCGAGACTTTGTCCAAGAGGCCGACCATACGTCGCGATCTCGTATTGTTTTGCTTTCTCCAAGAGCATTTGCTCCGTCTCCGAACGCAGAATGGGAACGCGACCAAATTTCATGTGAAGTCTTGCTTGCTCGATCCCAAATTTGATTGCCGTAAGGGGGTTCGTTACTGTGATGTGTTCGGCTCGCCTCGGCATTACACGGAGACGCCCGTGAAGAATCATAGGTGTGCCGCATAGAAACCCCAGCATCCGTTTGAAATCTGGAATCGTCCAACCGTTCGCAATTTCAGGATGAATTGAAATTACATCGCCCCAGACAGGTTCTGGGTGTGATTTCCATTTGTATTCAAGTGGTAGATACAAAGACTTTTCGGGAATCAGAAAATCATTCCCAGATGCCTGGTCGCGCCAGATTGATGGAAACTCAGTGAGACGCCACGGCTGTTTTCCTTGCCACCAATCGGCAAAGTCTATGCTCGCCAATGCAACCGATGGTGAGATGGGACGCTTCAAGCAACTGGCGAGAAACTTTTCTTCAAACCAGTGACGATCGCGTCGAATTCCAAACCCCGACAACTTGTCGAAATCGTTTGTGAATCGCTCGACCTCGATAATGTAGTCGCCACAATCGAGAAAAACTGGCCGCGAACAGAATTTGATATGTTCCGTCCGTGCCAGCGAAAAGAACGCGCGATCTCCGCTGGGAACAACGAGGAACCGTTCCGTCGCATCAAAAATCCAAACCATCTCGCCGTAGAATTCCTCTCGCAGCGCGACATCGTCCGTGCTGATTGACGAGTGCTGAAGCTCAATCACCGTGCCTTCCGGGTTCCTGATGTCGGCCCGGTGCAGTCCCATCGAAACCTCAACGTAGTTCTCGTCAACGGCGTCTTGCCATGACAGATGCCAGGGGCCAACAGGTTCGGACCATAAATCGCAGTCGTCTTTCGATTCATGGGACCAATGGTGGACTTTTATTTTTCCGCATTTTGCGATAACACCGCCACGACAAGTCGGACAGATTCCTCTGGCTCGTTGGAACGGCTGCATTTTTTTGTCGTTGACGATCGCGAATCGTAGCACTTTCCTCTCCACTTATGAAACTTTCAGCGCGACGGGAACGAGGGAAAGGGAAAAGATCGGTCTGGTCTCTTTGAGCATCCAGGCCCTCGTGCCATGGTTCATGGTGGCGTCAGCCGTCGCTCAACCCAAGTTAGCCGTAACGACAACGATTGCTTCTAACGATGTTTCAGACTTCGCCGCGCGAAGATTAGTCACGCTTCCGAACACCACCCAAACTAGTCGAACGCTTCGAGGACTTCTTTCCTGGCCTGTTCCTTGTTTCGTACTGTTGCCTCTGACGGTTTCCTGAGTCGTTCCTCCCACGACGCTGCATTCCAAACCGCATCTTCAGCCGCTTTCCTCTTTCTGTTTTCTGCTGCTTCCTCGGCTGCTTTTCTAACCACCGCTTCGCGTTCTTTTACCCTAGCCCCCGCCTCAGCCGCTTTCCTGGCCTGCCTCTCATTGTCGGCAAGTCTCTCTGCCGCTCTTTCTTCCGCTTCCAGCCTTTCATACTGCCGCAACGGAACCACGACACCACGATCATCCGTCATGAAAATGTCTGTCGCGCCAAGCCACTTATCGAATCGCACAATCCGACCGTTAACAACTTTTTGTTGATAACGAGTCGACACCGCATGGGAGCAAAGTCCGCCAGCGATGCCGAATAGCGTGATCAATTTCCAGCTCAGTCTCATGATTGACAGCCATGTCTTGCGTTTCGTGTCCAGTACCAACGACGTGGCTTTTTAGGCCAAACCGGTAAAGCACCGCAACATCAGCGCGTTTCACCGATGGTGGGGAGCAGGGAAGCGAAAAGGGACGCAACGACGCATCTGTATTCATGGGGGGCGGACGGGGGGCACGTCCTGACCATCGGGACCATCGGGAAGGGCGTGGCAAACATCGTTGACGATGTAAGGGCGAAAAGGGGACGCGACTCTTTGATTGGGTTGGCGGTGTCGTTGCGCCGTGCTGTGTCTGATCCATTCGGCGAATCAGAATTGAGTTGGATGAACTCTCACCGGCGAAGCCCTGACGACATCGCGGAGTTGCACGGCGACTTTGGCGACGATCAATGGGTTGACCGCGTCCGCTTCCGCTTCTTTGGTCAGCATCCGATGGTAAAATTCGGCAAGCGGACCAGCAGTTTGCCGCTGGGAGGTGCTTCGCTGTTCTCGTTGCCGGGACCGGGCGTTTCGGGTCGGGGACGGTCGACTCTAACTAAAAAGGTGCTGCGAAACCACGGCGTTCAGGAGCTCGTTAGTCGCAGTTCGTCATGGACTTGATTTCGGGACACCGATACTCTCGCGGTCCTGTCAGCGGAGGAATGGCTCGAACGAGAGTGGAGTCAGGGGCCGCGGCTTCGGAGAACCGACGATGATCGAACTGACAATCGAGCAGCACTCCTCGGTGTTGGCGGACCCGCAGACTCCGAAGCGAGTCGTTGATCCTGTCTCGAAGGAAGTCTTCGTGTTGCTGCCGGAGCACACTTACGAACAGGTCTGTCGGCAACTCTTGTCAGAGGGAGCTGGCGAGATCGATGTCGGTCGGTTGGTCGAAGACGCAATGGCGGAGTACGACGCGGATGATCCGTTGCTGGCGAGCTACCAGACCGCAAAGGACGAATGATGGTTCAGCGGGGCGACGTCGTCACCATCGACTTCCCGTTCACGAGCGGGATGCAAAGCAAAGTCCGTCCGGCGTTGGTTGTTCAAAATGACAACGACAATCAACGCCTTCCGAAGACCGTCGTGGCGATGATCACTGGGAATCTGAGCCGCAGTGGCGAACCAACTCACTTGTTGATCGACACCAACACGACCGATGGCAGCGGCAGCGGATTGACCGGGCCTTCTCTGGCCGTGTTCGTCAATCTTTTCACGGTCGACCAATCGGCCATCCTGCGGACACGGGGGCATTTTTCGCCAATCCTCATGGAACGTGCGGACGATTGCCTGCGGGTTGCTCTCGATCTGGTTTGATCCGAGGAATACCAACATGAAGAGCGAACGAAGTGAAGAGCGAAATGAGGACGCGACTCGTTGATTGGGTTGGCGGTGTCGTGCTGTGACCGATCCACGACAATGACCGGATGACGCCCTTGTTCATTGAGCCGGCGTTTCGGTCGTTTTCCGCAGGCGCTTGCGCAGATCGCGGCGAAGCTTGTCGAATTCCGCTTCGTTCGTCGATGACCACTTGCCTTGCACGACACCTTGCTCGTCGACCAGCAAAATGTTCGTCGTGTGAATGAACTCGAAACCCGGTTGTCTGCGTTCGCCACTTTCTTCCTGCACGGGCATCAGGAAGCTGCCCCAAATCAGTTTGTAGATCTGTGCCTTTTCGCCGGTCAGAAATAGCCAGCGATCGGGGTCCGCCTGAAATCCGTTCGCGTACTTCGTGAGCACTTCCGGCGTGTCTCGTTCTGGGTCGACCGTGAAACTGACCAACCGCAAATCGGTCTCTTTGCAAAACTCATCCTGCAATTGCCGCACGGCTGACGAGACTTTGAAGCACGGTCCGGCACAGTTCGTGAAGATGAAGGCCGCGATCCAAGGATGCCCCAGCAAGTCTGTCTTGCCGATCGTGCGTCCGCTCCGTTCGGTGAACTCGAAGGCGGCAACGCCCTCGTCGCTCCACTTCATTTCGATCTTCATCACCTTCGGCTTGCCGTCATCGCCATCGTCGTCCGCAGGATCGGTTGCGGAGGCGAGCGGCTTTGATAGCGAACCATCGGCTGTCTCTGTCCCGTTCCCGCCAGGGCCGGCTTCATTCACAGACGGCTTATCCCGCAGACCGAACACCACCAATGCCGCAATCAACACGCAGCAGACAACACCATTCACGACGAACAGCGTGCGCATTCCGCCACCGCGCGAACCGGCTCCTGGCCGCGTCGCATCCTCGACGGAATTCTCTTCAAACGATTGCGAACTATCGGACATTGAGCACACTCCTGCGTTGAGTCATCCAACACGCCACGGCAATTGTCGCGAAACCGAAGCCGCACGTCACCGCCACCGAGGTTGCGAGGCTCGGCAAACTGGGATTCGCCGCAGCCTCGAACAGAGCAGGCGACATCAGCCGCCGCAGTCCGGCCACTCCATAAGTCAGCGGGTTCAGCCGCATCACCCACGACAGCCAACCAGACTCCGGCACCGGAAAGAACGATCCGGACAACAGCCACATCGGCATCAGAAAGACACTCATCAGGGCATGAAACCCCTGCGTCGAATCCAGCGACCAAGCCATCAGAAATCCCAGTGCCGTTAGTGCGAACGCCACGATCGTCAGAAATCCGATCATCGCCAACCAACCCATCACGGAAAGCTGCCAGCCGAGTGCCGGAGCCAGCCCGACAAAGTGCAACAGCGGCCCGATTACCAGAAACAACACGGCTTGAATCAGTGCGAGTACCGTTCCGCCCGTCAGCTTGCCCAACACCAGCGCCAAACGCGACACGGGAGCGACGAGAACTCCCTGAAGGAATCCTTCGCGACGGTCTTCAATGATCGAGATCGTCGAGAAGATCGCCGTGAACAAGACGATCATCACGGTCACACCAGGGAAAAAATACTCCTGATAGGTCATCCCCGGCGGAGCCCATTGCGGTGCCGCAAACGAACCGCGCAGCCCCGCTCCGAACAGCACCCAAAAAATCAACGGCTGTCCGAGCGCTCCGACAACCCGCGTGCGTTGCCGAAAGAATCGCAACAGTTCGCGCCACGTCAGCGTCCAAATCGGCAGCCAAAAGGCGGCCGAACCGGTATTCGATGGCAGTGGTCGAAGGTCCGAATTCACGACAGTCTCCAATCAGGCTCAGGTGGCCCGAAGTTCCTGAAACTCACGAATTCCAGGTGCGCGTGACCCCTTCGCTCCGAATATATTTTGTCTCATTCGGTAATCGCAGGGAGGTCACGTCGTGGATGTTTTTTGCCACAGATGAAACACGGATTGAACACGGATCAGGACAGGAGGCAGGGAATTGGAAAACAAGAAGAAGCGG
>JAYVSP010000574.1:0-3190 GCA_043775215.1 Planctomyces sp.
AGACACGCGACACGGGCATATTACAAATCTGCCCCACGTGACTTTTGTCGGAAACGTCAAGAATGATTTGTGAGCAACTTCCCCTCCTTGTCCCTCCGCTGGGCGAGTAGTTAATCTCCGACATCGCGGTTGCTGCTCCTGCCGCCGCTTCCCGCCGAAAGTCCCGCCGGAATGTCCGACTTGTCGTCCCACCAGCCTCGGCCCGATGCCTTCGAACTTGACGCCCTCGCATCATTCGACTTCGACCCGCGCACGCGCGTTGTTTTCGGTTCGGGGACTGTCGCGCGATTGGGTGAACTCACGCGCGAACTCGGTGGCGCGCGTGTGCTGGTCGTGACTGATGATGGCATCGAACGGGCCGGACATGTGGCAAAGGTTGTGTCGTCCTTGCGCGACGCGCGTCTCGAGGCGATCATCTTCAAAGATGTGCAGCCGAATCCGACGACCGAGGACGTGGATCGCGGTCTCGCCATCGCTCAGGGCGAGCGGATTGATTTCCTCGTCGCCGTGGGCGGCGGCAGCAGCATGGACTGCGCGAAGGGGATCAACTTCCTGCTCACCAACGGCGGTCAGATCCGGGACTACTGGGGGATCGGCAAGGCGACGCGACCGATGCTGCCGTCGATCGCGATCCCGACAACAGCCGGGACGGGGAGTGAGGCTCAATCGTTTGCACTGATCGCCGATGCGAAGACTCACCTGAAGATGGCCTGCGGCGATAAGAAGGCGGCCTGTCGAGTCGCGATCCTCGATCCCGAGCTAACGCTGAGTATGCCCGCCAGCGTCACCGCTGCGACGGGGATCGACGCGATCAGTCATGCGCTCGAAAGCTATGTGACGACCAAACGGAACCCGATCTCGCAGTTATTCGCCCGTCGCGCGTGGAAACTGCTGGCCGGAGGATTCGAAGCGGTGATACGTGAAACGCGGAGAGCTGAGGCAGAAATCGGGGGGCAGGAATCTGATGGCGAAGCGGAAGGCCGCCCCCTCTCCCGACTACCCATAGCTGCAGTGCCCGACGGGAGCGAAGGGACAAGACCGTCAGCCAACGGCTCGACCTCTTCACCCTCAACCCTGCCTGTCCGCTCAACCCTCAACGGTCAACTTTCAACCTTACTTGCCGCACGGGGAGCGATGTTGCTCGGTGCCCATCTGGCGGGAGCCGCAATTGAGAACTCGATGTTGGGTGCGACTCATGCGCTCGCCAATCCGTTGACGGCGCATTACGGACTCACGCACGGTTTGGCGGTGGGATTGATGCTGCCGCACGTCATCCGGTTCAACGCCAGCGTCGTCGGTGCGATGTACGGCAAGCTGGCCGAGGACATCGGGCTGTGTGAATCCGACGACCCTCGCGCTGGAGAGTTGCTCGCCGCAAAGGTCATGTCACTGGTCGAAGCGTCTGGTTCACCAACGTCGCTCAGTCAATGCAAAGTTGACCGAACGCTGCTCTCTCAACTCGCCATCGAATCGGCCAAACAATGGACTGGCACGTTCAACCCACGCGGCGTCGATGAAGGCAGTTTGCTGGAGCTGTATGAGGCGGCGTTTGACCCGGCGTGAAAGCAACAGGCGGAACCACGAATCTCACGAATGACACGAATCCAGCAGGAAGAGATTAAGAGGGCTCTCCGTCTACTCCACGAAAATCAACACGCTTGGCGGAGAGCCATTGAGCGACAATGAGCACGAGTCATGGCGAATCGCCTCTTCAATGGAACACCTCACGGACCGCATTCTTCCTGCTTTCAGAATCGTGCTATTCGTGGTTCTGCCTTTCCTCTTTCTTCGATTCCTGATCGTGACCATTCCAACGAGGTGCCTCATGTTGCGAAGTCTGTTGAATTGCCTGCGGTCTGGCGGGCGAGTCGTCGCGGGCGTGAGTGCGCTGACAGCGTGTTTCGCTCTGGCAATGAGTGTCGCGGCGGAATCGAAGCCGCCGGCGGCGACGGGCTGGTCGTCGTTTCGGCACGATCTGGCGCAGACGGGCGTCGCGACATCGCCTCTGCCCGACAAGCTCGAATTGCTGTGGGAGGTCACGCTTGGCGAGCAGGTCGTCGCCACGGCGGCCATCGTGGGCGAGTTCGTCTACGTCCCGTGTCTGTCGGGCGAAGTCTTCTGTCTCAAGCGACAGACCGGTGAGAAAGTGTGGATCTACAAATCGGTCGAGAAGGTCGAGAAGAACTCGTTCGCGCCCGGCTTCAAGTCGTCACCGACGGTCACGGCGGACGCGGTGTATCTCGGCGATGAAGAGGGTGTCTTCCACGCGATCGACCGCGCCACCGGAAAGAACCGCTGGAAGTTTGAAACCGGCGGCGAGATCTACAGTTCGGCGGCGGTCATCGACGGCAAAGTCGTCTTCGGTTCGTATGACAACAGCCTGTACTGCCTCAACGAAAAGGATGGCACGCGCGCGTGGAAGTTTGAGACTCAGGGATACGTTCACTGCGCCCCGGCCATTGCCGACGGCATCGCCTTCGTCGCGGGATGCGACGAACACCTGCGCGGCATCGACGTGAAGACGGGCGAGCAGAAGATCGAACTGCCTCTGGAAACGTATCTCATCGCGTCACCCGCGATCGTGGGCGACTTCCTCTACGTCGGCACCTACGGCAGCGAAGTCGTGGCGGTCGATTGGAAGAAGAAAGAGATCGCGTGGCGCTACGCCTCGGGCAACGGTGAGTTCCCGTTTCACTCCTCCGCCGCCGTGACCGACAAACTGGTCGTCGTTGGTGGCCGAGACAAGCTGGTCCACGCGATTGATCGCTCCACGGGCAAGAAGGCTTGGACATTCACCACCCGTGCGAGGGTCGATAGTTCGCCGGTCGTCGTCGGCGACCGAGTCTTCATCGGCTCGAACGACGGCAATCTGTACGAGCTTGGCCTAGCCGACGGCAAGGAACGCTGGAAGCACAACGCGGGCAAACCGATCTCCGCAGCACCGGCCGTCGGCGAAGGAGTCCTCGTCATCGGCAGCGAAAGCCGCGATGGCAAGGTGTATTGCTTTGGGAAAAAGTAAAGCGAAGAGGAAGGCCGAACCACGAATCTCACGAATACGCACGAATCAAGCCGGAAGAAATGAGGAGCGGGTGCGATGACAAGCAATGGTGAAAATAACGGCTCTCCGCCAATCGTGTTGAATGTTGGACAGAATTAGCCGCAGGGCGCTAGCCCCGGTTTGATTTCGCCT
>JAYVSP010000575.1:0-2328 GCA_043775215.1 Planctomyces sp.
GTCTCTGTGGAGCGCCCGCCCTCGCTGGCGCTTCGGGTTAGTGTGGGCCAGGCAAATTTGCCGCACCCGAAGCACGATGAAGTTGCGCGAGCTGCTAGCAGCCAGAACTCAAGTGGTGGCTGGTCAAAGCAGTACGTTTCAACTGCCACACAGCACGCGACTTTGACGACAACGAACGCGTCCCCTACGCTGATCCGAATGCATTCCCAAATCAAATCCGTGCAGGCGAGCCCGCCTGCTCGACGTTGAAGCATTGAACTTCTCGGAGTTGTGTTCATGAAAAGCCGATTGCTGACGATGTTCGTCCTCCTCTCACTTGGGGGCGCGGTGGTCGCGGATGAGGCGTTTCCTCCACACCGCATCGTTGGGAATGTGTATTACGTCGGATCGAAAGCTCTCGCCACCTATCTGATCACGACGCCCGATGGTCACATCCTCATCAACAGCGGTTTTGAAGAGACCGTGCCGTTGATCCGGGCCTCGGTTGAGTCGCTCGGCTTCAAGATGCGTGATGTCAAGATTGTGCTGGCCAGCCACGCTCACTCCGACCACGTCGCCGGTCATGCGGCGCTCAAGGAACTGACGGGAGCCAAGGTCTTTGTCATGAATGGCGACGATGCGGTCATCGCCTCGGGCGGAGTCGGGCAGTATTTTTATCCCGACGATCGTTGGATCAAGTGCGAGGTTGATTACGTCTTGAAGGATCGAGAGGAAGTTAAACTGGGAGGCACGACGCTCGTCGCGCGACTCACCCCCGGCCATACGCGCGGCTGCACGACGTGGACATGGAAAGCGAACGACGGAGGCAAGGTCCATCACGTCGTTGTCATCGGCAGTCCCAATGTGAATCCCGGTTACCGGCTGGTGGACAATCCGGACTACCCGCGGATCGCCGAGGACTTCGCCAAGACGTTCGAGGTTCTGAAATCACTCCCCTGCGACATCTTCCTCGGAGCGCATGGCGACTACTACGGGATGCTCGCCAAATACGAACGCCTCAAGGGAGCCGACCAAAATCCGTTCATCGATCCCGACGGCTATCGCGCCTATGTCGAGCTGAAAGAAAAGGCCTTCCGAAAAACGCTGGCCGAACAATTGGAAAAGAAATCCGACCAATGATCCCATCCCAATGTCCAAATCCCAATGTCCAATGAATGACCAATGTCCAAAATCCCAAATCTCCGACACCAGGAACGACTCCATTTTCCGACCAATTTGGCTGGGTATTGCTGCCAGCTTGTTTTAGATCGTGACGAAACGGAACGCTCAACCGCTCGATCTCGCACTTCGGATTAGTGGGCATGGCAAGCCGATCTTGTCACACAGGCAGTGCTGTGCCAGACTTGCGCCCGTTCTGAAACCACTCACGTGAGACTCATTCCATGTGATGTTCGCCGAATTGCACGTCGAGGTTGCTGATGACTCGCTGGTTGACAACCGTTGTGGTCTTGTGGAGTTGCTTGGCATTCGCGCCAACTTCGCGTGCGATGGCTCAAGGATTGATCTGGAAGTTGCCGGAGGACGGCACCTGGGTCCGCTACGAAGGAACGTACAAGCAGATCGAGACTCGCGCCAGCACCGGCCAAGCGGATCTGGAAATCGAATGGATACAGCACCTGACCATAAAGTCGGTGGGCCAGCAAGAGGCCGAGTTCGAGGGAAAGACCGTTCCCTGCCGGTGGCTGGAATTCAAAGTGCAAACGGGCAAGAAGAGCGAAGCGGGGATCAACCCCGGCCCGGTGGGTCAGGCGATTTACAAAGTGCTCGTCCCGGAACAGCGAGTCATTGGCAAGGAAGAAGATACGGCCACGATCCCAGTTTCATTTCTGTCGATCGTTAAGGGCTTCCGGAAGGATGGAGTGAAAGAGGTCGAGCCCATTAGCGGCTCGGTGTTGCAGATTTATCCGAAGATTGCCCTGATCCGGCATTACACGACTTTGAAAAAGGATGGCGAACCCGAGAACCTCGATCTGGCCACCGGGGCCGTTACCGCACAGAAGTTCAAAGGAGCACACGAGGCCGAGAATCTACAAAACCACACACTTCAAGAAGCCGATTTATGGCACAGCGATGAAACCCCGTTTGGTTTGGCGCAGTGGGCCATCAAGATCACGATGGAACGCAAAGGGGACAAAGAGCCGCGTTCCTCCTTCAAGCAGGTCTGCCAAACGCTGGCGGAAATGAAACTGCTGGAGCAAGGGACCGACGCGAAGAGCGAACTGGAAACGCCGTAGCGCGGCGAAGCCGCAAATCCGAAAACCAAAGAACCAAATCCGAAAGAAACACAACGCCCGAAATCCGAACGGCTACTTGCCGCGACTGAGGATG
>JAYVSP010000576.1:0-5995 GCA_043775215.1 Planctomyces sp.
AACCCAGGGCGGCGCTACGCGGCTGACGCCGCTCCGCTCTGCCCTGGGCTTTCGAGTCTTGGCCCTTTGGGCCAGGACAACAGCGCAACTTCAAAACTCACGCTCTGACGCCCCACGCTTCGGGTTATTGTGGAGCGGCAATCGGCTCACCGGCCGTCTCTTCCAGCGAGTCGGCGACGATCGCGCGGCCGGGAAGTTCTACCTCGAACACACTGCCGATGCCGGACTCGGAATCGAGTACGCGGACTTTCCCTTTGAGCAGGCCGACCAGCGTTCGCACGATGTACAAGCCGACGCCCGTCCCCTTCTGCCGACGTTCCAACTCGCTTCCGCCGCGGTAGAAGATCTTGAAGATTCGCTGCCGCAAGTGCGACGGGACGCCTTCGCCGTTGTCCATGATTCGCGTGACGACTCGGCCGCGATCGGTGACTCGCACGACGACGTCGACGTGCGGTTCGGCGGCACCGTACTTGATCGCGTTGTCCATTAAGTTGCCGAAGATCATCTCCAACGGCAATCGGCGAGTCCGAATGACCGCCGGTTCGATAACAAACGTAAAGACCTCGTCCACATTTCGCTTGTGATGCCGGCCCGCCGCCTCGGCACAGCGACGCAGCAGCGGTTCCAGTTCGATGTCCTCCGGTTCGGTCTCTTGCCCGATCGCGTCCAGCCGAGCCACTTCCAGTAGCTGATTGATGAGATGGTCCAGCCGCACCAGTTCGGTGTCCATCACCTTGAAGAATTCTTCCTGCTGTCGTGGATCGACATGCCGCATGCGGAGAGTGTCGAGATACAGCCGCAACGATGCGATCGGTGTTTTCAGTTCGTGAGTCACGCTGTCCACGAAGTTCGCTTGCCGCTGATTCAGTCGCACTTCTTTGATGGTCAGAAACAAATAGAAACCGGAGACCACCAAGATTAGCGCGAACACGACCGTGCCAATCGTCAGCGCGCTCCACGAGTTCAACTGCGCCAGCAAAACGATCCAACAGACCATCAGCACGACGTTGAGCACCATCATCAGGACGCTCAGCGTGATCGGCAAATGCAGCGTTCGGTGCTTACGATGAGACATAGGGATCACCGCGTCGGATGGCGCTTAGGCATTTTCACGGGCACACGAAACAGTCTGTCGAGTGCCAGCCGGAAAAGCACCCACAACGCGGCGGCCGACTCCTTCCAATTGATTTTGGAACTGCCGAAACGACGATCCTCGAAGACAATCGGCGTCTCCTCGAACGAGCATCCGACGGCGCGGCACCGGTACAGTAACTCTTCTTGAAAGGCATAGCCGCGGGCACGGATGCGGCTCCAATCGATCTCGGCCAACATGACGACGCGATAACACCGAAAGCTGCCACTGTTGTCGCGAGTTCTCAAGCCAAGAAACAGCCGCGCATACCAGTTGATTCCTTGGCTCATGAAGTGCCGGCGAAAATTCCAGCCGACGACCCCGCCACCGGCAACGTATCGCGAGCCGATTGCCACATCCACGCGGTCCAGACAATCGCGGAGGGCCGGCAGATAGCGCGGATGATGGCTGAAATCGGCATCCATATTAAGCACCTGGTCGTAACCTTGCGCGATGGCGAAGCGAAACCCCGCGACAGTGGCCGTCCCCAGCCCCAGCTTGCCCACGCGATGCAGCACCTTGATGCGGGAGTCACACGCCGCCATGTCATCCGCCAATTGGCCGGTTCCGTCCGGCGAGTTGTCATCAATCACGAGCACATCCGCGTCCGGAGCGACCGCGTGAATCTCCGGGATCAACAGCGGCAGGTTCTCCCGTTCGTTGTACGTGCAGAGCGTGATGAGCAATCGCGGTGAGGTCATGATGTGCTTCGTTTCCGTGTGGCACCGGTGCCAGAGGCCAGATTGTGGCTGGCTGCCTTGGTATACTGGTCTGTCAATCTTTTCGCGATGCCACGTTGTCCGGAGGCTCGATCCATGACCAAAAGCCCTTTTCCCGGAATGGACCCGTACTTGGAATCTCATTGGGGCGACGTACATCACCGCTTTGTCACTTACTCCTGCGATCAGATTCAATCGCAGCTTCCCGCCGACTTGCGGGCTCGTGTAGAAGAGCGTGTGTCGATCGAATCGCCGTCCGCGAAAAGTTGGAAGGTGATTCCCGACGTCCGAGTCGTCGAGCGAAGGCGGACACGTCGTCCTGATGACGGTGGTGGAAGCGTTGCGGTTGCGGAGCCGGAAATCGCCGAATTGGCTCAACCGCTGTTTCTGGAACTTCATGATGAGCCGATCACCGAAGGCTTCATTGAAATCGTCGAGGCCGGTAGTCGCCAGAATGTCATCACGGTGATTGAAGTCTTGAGCGAAACGAATAAGCGTCCGGGAAAGGATCGCAAGAAATACCTGCGAAAGCGGAAAGAACTCCGACGGGGCGGAGTGAATCTGGTCGAAATTGACTTGCTGCGAACCGGCCGCCGCCTCCCTCCCGTGGATCGTTATGAACTACCCACGAGTCATCAGACGCCGTATTGTGTGCTAATCATGCGTGCAATACGACGTCCGCTCGAATATTACCGCGTTCCATTGCGGGAACGACTGCCGAAGATTCCGATTCCGCTCCGCAAGACGGATCGGGACGTGGTGCTCGACTTGCAGATGTTGTTTGAGCAGTCCTATGCCAATGGACGCTATGATGACAGCGATTACACCGGCGAGCCGAACCCGCCGCTGAAATCGGAGGACGATGCCGCATGGGCCGATGCGCTGCTACGCGAACAGCGTCTCAGAAAGTAGATGACCGTTACGAAAGTAACCCGAAACGTGACCGAGAGCGGACGCGTTACGAACGAGGATTCATTGCATTTCGGAGCGTCCGCCCTCGCTCACGCGTATTGAAGTTGCGCAGTCTTGTTTTTCGCCCCAAAGGGGTGCAACTCGATAGCCCAGGGCGAAGCCCTGGGTGACGAATAGAACAAATAAGAAGCCCTGAAAGGGCGAAACTCCACGGAGGTCAAAGACATCCATTTGTTTCGCCCCTACAGGGCTTGCCACGTTTTGTCCGTCAAACCCAGGGCGGCGCTACGCGGCTGACGCCGCTCCACTCTGCCCTGGGCTATCGAGTTTTTGCCCTTTGGGCCAGGACGACAGCGCAACTTCAAAACTCGCGCTTCGGGTTACATCCTTTTCTTTTACGACTTGAATTGAGCTTTTCCAAATGAATTCGAATCTCGCATCGCTTCTGGATTCTTCCGACCCCGAACTGTTTCGCGTGCAAACGACGAGTGCCGGTCCCGTCGGACGACTGCCGATCACAGAAAGCATGTTGCTCGACGCTCCGTCGGGCGATCTGTTCGGCCTGACGCAGAATGCCGGCATGGGCTGGGATCCGTTGCAGCTTGGACGGCCGCAGTTCTTGATCCTCAGCACGCAGGGAGGCATTCGCGACGAAAGCGGCCGGCCGGTGGCACTCGGTTATCACACCGGGCATTGGGAAGTCGGTTTGCTCATGCGCGCGGCGGCCGAAGAATTGAGTGCGCTCGAAAAACTGCCGTTCGCGGCATACGTCAGCGACCCGTGCGACGGACGGACTCAAGGGACCGTCGGTATGATGGACAGTTTGGCGTATCGCAATGATGCGTCGATGGTCCTGCGGCGATTGATCCGATCGTTGCCGACTCGCAAAGGGCTCATTGGTATCGCGACGTGCGACAAAGGGATGCCGGCGATGATGATGGCCCTCGCGTCGCAGCACGCCTTGCCGGGAGTGATCGTTCCTGGCGGAGTCACTTTGCCGACAAAGGACGCGGAGGACGCGGGCAAGGTGCAGTCGTTGGGGGCACGGTTCGCTCACGGCGAGGTCACGTTGGAGTACGCTCAGGACATGGGTTGCCGCGCGTGCGGCAGTCCGGGAGGAGGCTGTCAGTTTCTCGGCACAGCGGCGACATCGCAGGTGGTGGCGGAAGCACTCGGTATGGCGCTGCCGCATACGGCGCTGATGCCTTCCGGCCAGGAAATTTGGTTGGACGCGGCACGTCGCTCCGCGCGAGCAGTCGTCGCGCTCGAAGCGGCGGGACTAACGATGCAGAAGGTGCTGACCGACGACTCACTGCACAACGCGATGGTCGTCCATGCGGCGTGCGGCGGTTCGACGAATTTGCTGCTGCACATTCCGGCAATCGCCTTCTCCGCCGGACTGAAGCGGCCGGTGGTCGACGACTGGAATCGGCTGAATCGGCAAGTGCCACGATTGGTTGATGTTCTGCCGAACGGACCGAAGGGACATCCGACGGTCCAGTTCTTCCTCGCGGGCGGAGTGCCCGAAGTGATGCTGCACCTGCGAACATTGGGATTGCTCAAGCTGAATGCCCTCACGGCGACGGGCCAGTCATTGGGTGAAATCCTTGACTGGTGGGAGAAGTCTCTGCGCCGCCGCGCACTGCGCGAGTTGTTGAAATCGGCGGACAATGTTGATCCCGACGACGTCATCATGTCTCCCGAGTGTGCTCGATCGCGCGGCCTCACCAGCACGGTGACATTTCCGCAGGGGAACATCGCGCCGGAAGGTTCGGTCATTAAGAGCACGGCAATTGATCCGAGCGTCGTCGACTCCGACGGCGTGTATCGCAAGCTTGGCCCAGCGAAAGTCTTCACGTCCGAGCGTGAGGCAATTGCGGCGGTGAAGGGTCGCGGATCGAAGACAATCGAAGCAGGAGACGTGATCGTGCTGATGTGCCGCGGCCCGCTCGGTGCCGGCATGGAGGAGACATTTCAATTGACGTCCGCCTTAAAGTACTTGTCGTTCGGCAAACAAGTGGCGTTGATTACCGACGCCCGCTTCTCTGGCGTCTCGACCGGCGCGTGCATCGGCCACGTCGGTCCCGAAGCGTTGGCCGGCGGCCCGATTGGCAAGCTGCGCGACGGCGATCTGATCGAGATCATCATCGACCGCAAGAATCTCACCGGCACGATGAACTTCGTCGGCGAGTCCGGCCGGCGTTTCACTTCCGACGAGGGAACACTCATCCTCGCCAACCGCGAACCGTCGATGCCATTGACTCCCGACCCGCAACTTCCCGACGACACACGCTTGTGGGCACTGCTGCAACAACTCGGCGGCGGCACGTGGGGCGGTTGCGTTTACGATGTTGAGGCATTGGCCCGTGCTCTGCATAAAAATGCGACTGCATAAGAATGCTTACCCGCAGCAACTGGGCCTGGAACATGCCGGCCCGGATGTTGTCGGCTGGTCAGATGATTTCGATTCCACTTGGTTCCACGGCATCCGAGCCAACAGCATTGCCATGCCGCAGGTGTCAGTGATCCCCGCATAGGCCAGACCCGCTCCAACAAATGCCGACAGCCCGATCCAATACGGACTCACGAAGTACCCGAGAACCGAACCGATCAAGACCAACAGTCCAGCCGCAATACGCACTTGTCGCTCCAACAACATCACCGCTTGGCCACGAGCGACCGGCAACCCGGCTTGCTCCCAGGCATGCATGCCTCCCTCAATGTTGACGACGTTTTTGAACCCGGCTGTGATGAACTTCTCGCAGGCCTGACTGCCGCGTTTGCCCAGTTGGCAAATGAAATACAGCGGCTCCTCACTGGCTCCGTTACGAGCATTGATCAACGCCTGTGGGTCCAGCCGATCCAGCGGTTCGTTGCGAGCAAATGTCACATGCAGTTGCCGAAACTCGACTGGCGTGCGGACGTCGATCAAGTCGCACGCTTCGCCTCGCTCGCGTCGAGCGGCCAATTCCTTCGGGCTGATGGTGCTGACGGACATGATGCTCTCCTTATTCCGGTGGATGATGGAGTTCCGGTGAATGATAGAAACACAAAACAAAACAAACGACTACTGCGTCTTCAAGACTACGAAATCAGGTTCATGTGACTGAGCGGCAAGGCTGACGCCGACGTCAGCCCAATGGCACTTACTTTAGGTAGCCACGGTCGCCAGACCGTGGGATTTCGACGGCAAATGTGTTGCGCCCACGCTCTGGCGAGCATGGCTACGAGG
>JAYVSP010000577.1:0-5892 GCA_043775215.1 Planctomyces sp.
GGGTTGTTGTGCCTGACGGGCTGCCCAAAGTTGCCGGCTCCGGACAGCGGGACGAGCGGTGGCCCAACCACGAGTGGCTCGAAGGACAAGCCGCCGGCAGCGTCCAGCAAAAAGGCCATGGCCAATACGGATGACGTCAAGACCGCTAAGGCTCGGATCGATGCTTTGGGCTCGCGATCCAAGTACTTGCCGAAGGACGGCGACTTGCTGACGGAAATCGTCATTCAAGATGGATCGAATTTGACGGCGGATGACTTGGCATTGTTCGGCAAGCTCAGCGATCTCGAAAAGTTGCAGATCCTCAACTGCCGGACGCTCGACCACGAGATGGCCGCGAAGCTCAGCGGGTTGAAGGGGCTGACCAGCTTGGCGCTGACAAATTCGGTGATCAACGACACGACGGTCGAGATGATCGTCAAGTCGTTTCCGAATCTCGTCGAGTTGGACCTGTCGTCGAACACGAACATGACCAGCGACGTGCTGAGGACCATCAGCGAACTCGGCAAGCTTCAGCGGCTGACCTTGGTCCAGAACCGATTCAACGACATCAGCGCTCAGCGAATCGTGAAGCTCACGGAACTCCGCACGCTGGACCTGCGAGGTAATATGGAAGCGGGGGACATGGCGCTGGAAGTCGTTTCCAATCTGCCGAAGCTCACCGGGTTCAAACACCGCAGCACGGCGGTCACCGATTCGGGCTTGGAGTATTTGAGCCGGAATCAAACGCTCGATTCGTTGCTGATGCAGGATTTCGGCATCACGGATCAATCGGGACCGCACTTGGCCAAGCTCCGCAAACTGACGCAGCTCGAAGTGTTCCGTTGCCAAGGCTTCGGCACCGAAGGAGTGCTGGCACTGAAGGGGATGAATCTGAGCCGACTGACGCTGCGCGACTTGCCCAACGTTGACGATCGGGCGATGGAGGTCTTCGATGACTTGCCGAAATTGCGGCGTCTCTTCCTGCACGAACTCACGTCGGTCGGCGACTCGGGGCTGAAACATCTCGCGGCTCTCAAGTCGCTGGAGTTGCTTGATATCTGGACCGTGCCGCAGATGACGGACTCCACGATCGACGTGATCGCCACGCTGCCGAATCTCAAAGAGTTGTCGATTCGTGCAACAGGTATCACCGACGCGACCGTTGCTCAGCTTTTGAAAATGCCGAGCCTGCAATCGCTGACCTTTAAAGAGAATGGCTCAGTCACCGCCGAAGGACTGAAGAAGCTCGCCGCCAAAAAGTGGTCGAAGCTGGATACCGGTTCGTCGTCCGATGCCAGCGAGGCAGCGGTCCCGTAGGACTTGCTGTAAGAACAATTCGTAGGATGGATATGGTCATGAGTGAGACAATGAATCTTCTGCAACGCATCACGATTGAACCGGGGAAGTGCGGCGGTCGCCCTTGCATTCGCGGCCAACGTATGCGCGTTGTCGACGTCTTGGAACTTCTCAGCGCGGGTGCCAGTGTCGAGGAGATTCTGGAAGACTATCCGTCGTTAGAACGTGACGACATCTTTGCCGTCCTCTCGTACGCGGCCCGACAAACCGATCATGTGGTGTTGCAATCGGCATGAACTTTCTCGTCGACAATCAACTTCCGCTGGCTCTTGCGCGGCATCTTGAAGCGTTAGGATCGCCGTGCCAGCAAGTCAGTGATGTTAATCTCGATCACGCAACCGACCGTGAAGTCTGGAATCACGCTGCCGCCAATGGGTATACCATCATCAGCAAGGATGAAGACTTTCTGCACCTGTCAATTGCCGATCCGAACGGGCCGTCTTGGATTTGGGTCCGGTTGGGCAACTGCCGAAAACCGGTACTATTGGCCGCATTTAATCGGTGTTGGTCGAATGTTTTAGTTGAATTGAACTCCGGCAGCAAAATTATCGAGGTCCGCTGAGCTGAGATCAAACTCCAATAACTCGCGGAGCGGCTAACAGTGCAACCTATTGAACAACGACTCACTCGACTCACCCGTCGGCACTTTTGTGGCCGAGGTGGCACCGCTGTCGGGACGGTAGCGCTCGCTTCTCTCTTGGCGAAAGACGGCCTGGCGGAATCGGCTGCAGCGCCGCAAGGCCGCACGCATTTTGCGCCGAAGGCTAAGCGAGTCGTTTATCTGTTCCAATCGGGTGGGCCGAGCCATTTGGAATTGCTCGACCACAAGCCGGAGTTGAAGAGGCTGCACGGCACCGAGTTGCCGGACTCCATTCGCCAGGGACAGCGGCTGACAGGCATGACGTCGGGGCAAAAGAATTTTCCAGTCGTCGCGCCGAAGTTCGCGTTTCGGCAATACGGACAGAACGGAACGTGGCTCAGTGAGTTGCTGCCGCACACCGGGCAGGTCATCGACGAGCTGTGTTTGATTCGCTCCATGCACACCGAAGCGATCAATCACGACCCGGCGATCACGTTCATTCAAACGGGTTCACAGCAGCCAGGCCGACCGTCGCTGGGAGCATGGGCCAGTTACGGGCTCGGCAGCGAGGCAGATGATCTGCCGGCGTTTCTGGTGTTGATTTCTCACGGCAGCGGGCGTGACGCGAATCAAGGATTGTTGGAACGACTGTGGGGCAGCGGCTTCCTGCCGACCAGCCATCAAGGAGTGAAACTCCGAGGCAGTGGCGATCCGGTGCTGTATCTCACCGACCCGCCCGGCATCGACCGCGAACTCCGCCGCAAAATGCTCGACGGCATCTCCAAGCTGAACGAGATCGAACACGCCAAGGCCGGCGATCCGGAGATTACAACACGCATCGCGCAATATGAGATGGCCTTTCGGATGCAAACATCAGTTCCAGAATTGATCGACCTCTCCAAAGAGTCTGCCACGACATTTGAACTGTACGGCGAGGAAGCTCGCAAACCCGGCACGTTTGCCGCCAACTGTTTGCTCGCGCGGCGGTTGCTCGAACGCGGCGTTCGCTTCGTGCAACTCTATCACCGTGGCTGGGACCAACACGGCGGTCTGCCGACCAACATCCCGAAGCAATGCCATGACGTCGATCAGCCGCAAGCCGCTTTGATTCGCGATTTGAAGCAGCGCGGGCTACTCGAAGACACGCTCGTCATCTGGGGCGGTGAGTTCGGCCGCACGGTTTACGGCCAGGGCGGCTTGCAAGCCGACTATGGCCGAGACCATCACGGTCGCTGCTTTTCGATGTGGCTCGCTGGCGGAGGAATCAAGCCGGGCGTCGTGCATGGCGAGACCGACGACTACGGCTACAACATCGTCCGCGATCCGGTTCACATCCACGACCTCAACGCGACGATTCTGCACAGCCTGGGCTTCGACCATGAACAACTGACATTTCGCTTCCAAGGCCGCGACTACCGTCTGACTGACGTGCATGGCCATGTGGTGCGCGAAGTGCTGGCCTCGTAGTCGGCGGATTCCGCAATCATTGAAACATCATGAGGCCACTTGAGTCATCTCGTCGCCTTCCATTAGACTCCCGCCCGCGTTTCTTTACCCGATGGTGTAATTGGCAACACAGCAGGTTTTGGTCCTGCTATTCCAGGTTCGAGTCCTGGTCGGGTAACTGGCTTCATTGGCACAAAACGGAATGCGGCGGAATGCCCCGGAAATGCCGGGGCGTTTTCGTTTTCACGAGATGCGCGGACCATTCCGGTTCCTTCCATTTCGTTGGTTTCAGTTGCTGAGTGAGTCGGATTGTGAGTCGCTTTCGGGTTGTGACATGCTTGTTGGAAGTCGGCGTCCGTCGTGTGGAGATAGTGCTCGCCAGCAACCGCGACGGAGTTGCCCAGCCAATCGCAGACGACGTGAGCGGGAAAGGTGCGAGCCAACTCCGTTTGCCGTGTTGCTCGCAAGTTGTGGAACACCCGTTCCCACGGTTCCAAGCCGGCCCGCTTGATGATCTTCAACATCGTCGTCCGCAGATTTTGAGTGGCATCCCGATACCGAGTGACCACGTATTCCGATCCTTCCGCCGCCAGTTCAAAGGCATCTTGCAGGTGCGGGAGCAATTCGGGAAACAGTGGGATGATGCGGGACGCTTTGCCGACGTGTGCCGTTTTGGGCGAGGTCACTCGGATGCGCTGCCGTTCCCAATCCACGTCGGACCATTTCAACGCCAACGTCTCTGAGGGCGTTCTCAAACCGCCATATCGAGCCAACACGATGATCAGCCGCCATTGGGCATCGGGCGCGGCGTCGATGACTCGTTGAATTTCGTCGCCAGTTACGAAGCGGAATCGCTCGGCGTTCCCCTTCACGGTGATTCCTTTCAGGTGCCCAAAGGGATTCGATCCGATCAGCCGCTTGCGGACGGCCGCTTCAAAGAACTGTCGGCAACGTCCAAGGTTTCGCCGCACCGAGTTATCTGCCAACCGGCGAACCAACGATGCCTTAAAGGCGTCGGCGTGCCCCGCCGTGAATTCGGCCAACGTCATCGCCATCCCGGCGAACTCAACCAGATTCCTTTGAACCTGTCGTAGTTGTTCGACGGTACTCGCTTTCAAATCGACACGCTCGGTAATGTATAATGTAGGCGTCGATGAACTCGCCGAGCTTCGTGGCGCCTTCCTGCCGCTTCTTGCGAGGAGCCACCAGCCCGACGGCCGCCAACCACTTGTGGAGCACATCGGGAATCTCGCCGAGCCAACGGGCGGTTTCGTTGTCGAGCGAACTCCGTGAGAGTTTTGCTTCCAAGATGCTTTCGATCTTGGCACAGACGGCATCCGCTTTTTTCTTCGGTATCCGTCCGAGCCGCACGATGGGGCGCTTGCCGGAGCCGTCAGCAAATTGAATCTTCGTCAGTCCATTCGCGGATCGTGAAACGCTCGCCATGTTGAGTTCCCATTGTGTGTTGTGTGCTGATCAGTCCGCTTGAGGTTCCGTGGCCGCGCGCAGTCGGCGTTGCAAGTAGGCGGGGTACGCGGTTGATTTCGTCCAAGAAGCGACAGGCCATGTCGCTTGGGATGTTGTCCCCTTGTTCCCAAGCCCGCACCGTTTGGACCGACACGCCGAGAAACTTCGCGAACAGCGGTTAGCGCGCCGACTCCGTGTTATACGTCGCGGGTTCCAAGTTGAGCCGAATCGTGCGGACGGTGAACTTCTCGGACAGCGCATCTCTGGGAACATCCTTCGTGAAACGCTCAGATCACGGTTTTGACTTCACCAGCACCAGAATCGAAGTCGAGCAGCACGTCGCTGGCGGATTGGAAGAACCAGTCGATATCCGAGCTGCCCGTCAGCAAATCAACCGTGGATGAGTCGTTCCGCGCCGTGGAATTATTGAGCTTGGTCGTGCCGTTCGCGCCGCCGCCATTACGGAGATTTGCAACTCGTGTGGCGCAGGTGTTCGCGCTGCACCATTCGGCCATGATCGCGTTCAAGGCGGCTACGTTGCTGCTGAGCGAACTCGTGCCGCCCGCGAGGATGTCATCGCCGGCATCACCACTCAACGCATCGGCTCCGAGACCACCAATCAGCAGGTCGCGCCCCGCACCGCCGGCCAAAGAATCATTCTTCGAGCCGCCAATCAACACATCGTCGCCGTTGCCACCTTGCAGAGTCACCACGCCCAGCGTGAAGGCATTCGCCCGGAGCATGTTCGCCGAATCTCCACCGGTGAGGTTGGCCGTTTCGATTTTCGCCAATGTCAGCGTACCAAAGCCCGCGGCGGCCAGTGACGTGTTCGTGAGCGTCATGTCCGTGTTGCGAATAACCACGATTTGGTCAGTGCCCGTCAATCCGGCAATTGTCCCAATGCCGGTCCACTCACTGACCGTGAAACGGTTATTCGCCGCGCCGCCAGTCAACATCGCCTTTTGGAAACCGCTCAGCGAAAGGTTCAATCCGTCGCTGGTTTGCAGCCCATCGTTCGAGAGTACGAAATTGACGTTCTTGCTGGCTGCGATCGTGTCGGTGCC
>JAYVSP010000578.1:0-19452 GCA_043775215.1 Planctomyces sp.
TGTGCCGCCCCTTCAGGGCTGGAGTTTCCTTGTCTTCGGTTCCCCAGGGCGTTGCCCTGGGCTTTCGAGTGGCGGCCCTTCGGGCCGAACTGCATTCGCAATCGGAGTTCCAATCGCTGCCAGTGTGCGTCACACGCGTGGTTGTGGTTCGCCGATCAATCCGTGGCAACAAATCGGGAACTAATTGCGGCTCTTTTCCTAACCCAAAACGCTAGCGAGGGCGAGACCTCACTAACCCGAAGCGTCAGCGAGGGCGAACGCTTCACAACACCTGGAATTCAACGTCTTTCGGAGCGTCCGCCCTCGCTCACGCTTCGGGTTAGTGAGGTGCGGCCATGAACAGCCACGAGCAGTTCGCCATGATACGTAACGGCGAGGCGATTCCGCGCGGCCAGCTTCCACATCTGTCATTTTTGGACTTTCGCCGTGCGATTCTGGATGGCGTGGACTCTGGTCAACGGATCGCCGCGCTGTTCGGTGACAATCCGGCGGGGACTGACCGAGTGGACCTTTACGTCGTGCTCGCCAACAGCACGCTGGGACAACTGCGAGTCGGCATGAGCACGCTCGACTCGGATCATTTTTGTTCGCTGACTCCCGAATGCCCGCAGGGGCATCTTTTCGAGCGCGAGATCGCCGAACAATACGGAATCCATCCGGACGGACATCCGTGGTTTAAGCCGGTTCGATTTCATTCCTCGTATCGGCCCAACCACGATGCCTGGAGCCGTCCGCCCGGCGAGGCACCGATCATCGGCGTCACCGACTTCTACCGTGTTGAGGGCGAAGAAATTCACGAAGTCGCCGTCGGCCCGGTCCATGCGGGGGTGATCGAGCCCGGCCATTTCCGTTTCCAGTGCCACGGCGAACACGTCTTCCATTTGGAAATCTCACTCGGCTATCAGCACCGCGGTGCGGAACGGACGCTCGTCGGCGGTCCGAATAAACGCACGATTCACACCGTCGAGACCGTCGCTGGCGACACGTCGATTGGACACGCCACAGCGTATTGCCAGGCGATTGAAGCGTTGTCTGGTTGTGAGATTCCCCGTCGTGCTGATGCATTGCGGGGCATCGCACTCGAACTGGAACGGCTGGCCAATCACACCGGTGATCTCGGTGCGTTGGCGGGCGACGTCGGTTTTCTGCCGACCGCCTCGTACTGTGGCCGTTTGCGGGGCGATTTTCTGAACCTGAGTGCGTTGATCTGCGGCAGCCGGTTTGGTCGCGGCATGGTTCGTCCCGGAGGTGTCTCGTTTGATGTGGACGAGCCTCGGAAAAAACTCGCGTTGGAACGTCTGGATGCCGCGCTCCGTGACGTGCGGAACGCCGCCGAACTGCTCTTCAATTCCGCGTCGGTCCAAGCGCGGTTCGAAGACACCGGCACGGTGACTCGTGAAACCGCGGTTGCTCTGGGATTGGTCGGCCCGGCGGCTCGCGCGAGCGGAGTGCCGTGCGACGTGCGTCACGACTTTCCCAGCGGCATTTTCCGGTTCGCACGCCCGCCGATCGCGACCTTTCCGGACGGCGATGTCTACGGCCGCGCGGACATCCGCTGGCAGGAAATTCAACGCTCCGTGGCCTTTATTCGGGACGAACTGGCCGCGATTTCCAATTTCGACACGCCGACACGCGTGGATGTCGGACCGTTGCAGCCGGATCACTTGGCAGTGTCGCTGGTCGAAGGTTGGCGCGGCGAGATTTGTCACGTCGCTCTCACCGACGTTGACGGCCGCTTCGCACGCTACAAGATTGTCGATCCGTCATTTCACAACTGGACGGGGTTGGCGATGGCACTGCGCGACCAACAGATTTCCGACTTCCCGTTGTGCAACAAAAGTTTCAACCTGTCGTACTGCGGTCACGATTTGTGACGCAACTTTGGAGTGCGGTGATGCAGCACCGCTTTGGATTTTGGCGGAGCCACCTAGTTGCGCTTCACCGTCAACTTTTTCGACAAAAAGAAAGCGGCTCCGCCGCGATGGAAAGCGGTGATGCATCACCGCACTCCAAAGGTGACAATCCATGATTGATGTCATTCTTGCCCGCCTGCAACAAGGCCATCGCACGATTGCGTATCCGGCTCAGGAGCCGACGCTGCCCGATCGCTTTCGCGGGCTACCCGTGATCGAATCCTCAAAGTGCCCGGAGGGTTGCCGTGAGTGTGCCGAGGCATGTCCCACCAATGCGATCAGCATTGACGATAACAAGCTGCGATTGGATCTCGGCCGCTGTTTGTTCTGCGTCGACTGCATGGAAGCCTGTCCGAAAGAGGCGATTCACTACACGACGGAATATCGACTGGCGACTCGCCGGCGCGACGACTTGGTGCTCGAAGGCCAGATGCTCGAACGGGCGAAGGCTCTCGATGAAAAATCGTTGCGTCTCTTTGGCCGTTCACTGAAGCTCCGGCAAGTGAGCGCGGGCGGCTGCAACGCCTGCGAGGCGGACCTGAATGTCTTGAGCACCGTCGTGTTCGACCTCGGCCGATTCGGCATTCAGTTCGTCGCATCTCCGAGACACGCCGATGGCATCGTCATCACCGGCCCGGTCAGCGAGAACATGCGCTCGGCGTTGCTCGACACCTACGCCGCCGTACCCGCTCCGAAATTGGTCATCGCGGTCGGAGCCTGCGCGATCAGCGGCGGCCCATACATCGACAACCCCGAAGTCCACAACGGCTGTGAATCAATCGTCCCCGTCGATCTCTACATCCCCGGCTGCCCACCGCATCCGATGACGATTCTGGATGGTCTGCTTCGGCTGCTGGGCCGACTCGAACTGGACAAAACATAACAACCTTGACCCGACGTGTCGGCGAAATTGAACGCTTCGCAAAGTTGCCATCGCAAGTTCACACCGCACCAAAGCCTCGCCCGTGCTGGAGCTCGCGGTTGGACTCTTCGATGGTCACGCCTAAACTTCCCGAAATTGTTGTGAGTCAATTCCAGGGAGGAATACGTGGCAAACCCAAAACGCGAACAACTCAAAGTCCAAGAACAAAAGGCCATCTTGGTGGCGGTGCTCGAAAAGGGCAGCCATGTCGACAAAGACTCGTCGCTGGACGAGCTGAAGGGATTGGTCAAAACCGCCGGGGCGGAAGTCGTCGGCGAGTTGGTCCAAAAGACGAATGATCCCAGTTCGGCAACACTGCTCGGCAAAGGGAAGGTCGAAGAACTCAAGCAACTGATCGAGGCCACTGGGGCTGAAGTCGTGATCTTCGACAACAACCTATCGCCGTCGCAAGGACGCAACCTCGAAGCTGAACTCGACAAGGTCATCGTCGACCGCAGCGAAGTGATTCTGGATATCTTCGCGCGGCGAGCTCAGACCTACGAAGCCAGGTTGCAGGTCGAGCTGGCTCAGTCGTTGTACTACCGCACGCGGCTGAAGCGGATGTGGACGCACTTGGAACGCATCGAAGGTGGCGTCGGAGCGGGTCGCGGGCCGGGCGAAAAGCAGCTCGAAACCGACCGCCGTTTGATCGACCAGCGCGTGGACGAATTGAAGCTCAAGCTCAAAGAAGTCGAGAAACGGCGCGAGCGAGTCGTGCGGACGCGCGACGACATGCTGACCGTCTCGCTGGTCGGCTACACGAACGCTGGCAAGAGCACGCTGATGAGAGCGCTGACCGGCGCCGATGTCTATGTCGCCGACCAATTGTTCGCGACGCTCGACACACGTACGAAACGCTGGCGCTTGCCGCATTGGGGTGAAGTCCTACTGAGCGACACGGTCGGGTTCGTTCGCAACTTGCCGCATCATTTGGTCGCGTCGTTTAAGTCCACGCTGGAAGAGGCTCGGCAAGCCAGCCTGCTGCTGCACGTCGTGGACGCCAGCCATCCCGAAGCGGAACGACAGATCGATACGGTTCACCAAGTTCTCGAAGAGATCGGCGTCGATCACACGAACATGGTGCTGGTTCTCAATAAGTCCGACCGGGTCGAGGACCGCAGTCTCATCGACGTCATGCGGGCCAAACACAGCGACAGCATTTGCATCAGTGCCCTGGAACGAATTGGCATCGATAAGGTGGAGGCACTGGTCGCCGAACGTCTGGGCCAAGGCTTCGTGCTGGCCGAGATCGAAACCAGCGCCGGCAACGGCAAACTCTTTGCGTACTTGTCGCAGCACGCCGAAGTGACGAAGCAGGACTACACCGACAACCGCGTTTGCCTGCACTGCCGCATCGACCGCAGATATCTCGGCAAGATTGAAAAGGATCAGGACGTGACGGTGACACTGGTTGATGAGAAATGAGGAAGGATGATGGGATGGAACGTGGCGATTGGAATTTTTGTCCAAATACGTGCGTTTTTGCGCGTGTTTCGGCGAGCGGGGGACGTCAGTCCCCCGAGTTTCAGTCGAGTCGGGTATGTTTCTCGGGGGATTATTTCACATCCCCCGCTCGCCGGTTTTGTTGCTGCAAAGTTTATGGCACGCGATGAATTCGCCGCCCCTTCATGTCGTGCCGCGGCAAAGTACCAGGTTCGACGATCGTGATCTCCGGGCGAAAGTGTAGCCGGTCGTGGATCGCGGCGATGATGCGGTTGAGGAGGTCGGTACAGCGATCACCCGGATCTGCGACGTTCGCCATCGTTTCGATTTCGATCGTCAGCTCCTGCATCGAGCCGGTTGCCGCGACGGTGAGTCGGTATTCGACGATCTCCAGGAACTCACGCAGGATGGCTTCGATCGCAGTCGGGAAGACATTATTGCCGCGGATCGTGAGCATGTCATCGACACGGCTCAGAATGCCCCCCTTCAGCCGCAGTAGCGACCGGCCGCACGGACACGGCGCGGGATCGAGTTCCACCAAGTCACCCGTCCGATAACGAATCACGGGCGAGCCGATTCGGCCGAAGTTCGTGATGACCAGTTCGCCACGAATCGGCGTGGCAGTCTGAGGACCGGCGGCGATTGCGGCATCCAAATCAAACGATTGACCGGTCACCGGGTCGATGATTTCCGCCAGGCACTCAGTTTCCAGAAGATGCAAACCGCCGGGGTTCTCGGCACACTCGGCAGCCAGCGGTCCGACTTCGGTCATGCCCCAATGATCGATCACGCGAGCCCCCCAAGCGTCTTCGATCCGTTGCCGAATCGACGGCACGCTCCCTCCCGGCTCGCCCGCAACAATCAACATCCGCACAGAACCCGCTTTCAAATCGAGGCCGAGATTTGCCGCGACCTCGGCCAGCCGCAGGGCATACGTTGGCGTGCAGCAGACGACCGTTGCGCGGTTCTCTTCGATGAGCTTCAGCCGCGATTCGCTCGACATCCCGCCGCCGGGAAGGCACAGCCGACCCAAGCGAGCCGCTCCCTCAAACGCCGCCCAAAAGCCGAGAAACAGACCGAACGAAAACGGAAAGCACAACCGATCTTCCGGCTGCAAGCCGGCCAGCTCGAAGATTTGCTCCCAACAACCGAGCATCCATTGCCACGACTCCGGCGTGTCAAGCCACCGCAGCGGCTGCCCCGTCGTCCCCGACGTTTGATGCAGCCGCGAATACTTCGCAACATTAAACATCAGGTTCGAACCGTACGGCGGATGAGCCTGATGATCGGCAACCAACTCGGCCTTCGTGGTCAGAGGCCACTTGGCAAGGTCTTGCGGCAATTGCAGCGCGGCGATTGCGGACTCGGACACGTCGATGCCGGCCTCTCGCCACTTCGTCGCCCAAAACGGATTACTGACAGCGTGTTTCAGCAACTCACGCCAGCGTTCCGCCTGCCCCCGCCGCAGCTCAGAGCGCGCAATCAGCTTTTTCATACATCACCACACCATGCTCGATTACGTCCTTCAGGAAACCATCTCCGAGTTCCAATCGCTTTTTCAGTTTTTCCGGAGTCCGCACGATCAAGTCTAGCGGGAACTGACAATCCAATTTCATCCGAATGGCGACGGACTGACTGATCTCGCTGCGCGTCGGCATGACGACGAGCAAATCGACATCGCTGTGTCGGTTGGCCCGGTCTTCGGCATACGAGCCGAACAAGATCACCCGCTCCGGATGAAAGTACTCAACGATCGTGTTGACCGTGCGCTTTAGCTCAGCCTTCGTGACGAGCTTTTCGGACTGCGTTAAATTCGTCTTCATGGGTGCGTGATGCCGGCCGACGTTCTTTTGTTGGAGGAGCAAAAGTTTATCAACCCATTGTGAGCTATTGAACCGGAGCAGTCGACGCCTGCGCCGGAGAGACTATCGGTTTCTGCTCACGAAACGCCACGATCAGTTGATCGATCGCCGATTCAAGCCGGCGAAAGGATCGCATCGGCCGTTGTCGAATGCAGTTCAGGTCCATCATTTCCGTCAGCAGCGCTTGGTGGATTGTTGGCTTATAACCGGACGACATCAGTCTTCTCATGGTTCCCTTGGCATCACGCGGTGCAATTTCCAAGTCACCGTCTGGAGCGACCGCTCCCGCGCGAACGCCAAGGCTGTCATCAGGCAGTTTCTTGCCAGCCAACGACTCCACTGCGGCGAGAATCCACGATTCATACTCCTGACATGCGAAAACGATGGCCACCGAGAACAGCACTCCACCGCCCTCGGGTTTTGCATGCTCCACTAATTTCATCGCGACCTCTTTCGAGCAGAACTCTCTCCCGGACTTTGTTCGTGCGTCGCCATCCAAGAGCAGCAAACAACCGCCAACGTTGCGTCGAGTCCGCAGCGCCACTTTGAGAAAACGACGCCATTCGGCACCGTCAGTTTTGAGTAAGCCATCGACACTTCCCACGATGAATGGATCGAGCGGATCAAGTTGCACGACATCCCACCCCTGCTTCTCGGTCAGCAATCGCTTGACGAGTCGTGGAACGGCCGCTCGTTCTCCTTCGCCCTCGACGAAGAGCACCAGCCGTTTCATGACGGGGCCTCTTGACGACGTGCCGGATCGGCCGTCAACAACTCTCCCGGCCGCAAGAGGCGGTCTTGAATCGCGCTGCGCTGGCCTTCATCCAACGGGCCGATCTTGGTTTGCAAATCGACAAGCTCGACAACTCGAATTTGGTCCGTGGAAAAATGATCCAACAAACCGGGACTCTGCGTGGTCAGCAACACTTGTCCTCGACCCGCATCCGGAGCGGCGTTGAATTCATCCGCCAATAACGCCAATGCACCCGGATGAATACCGTTCTCCGGCTCTTCAAAGACGACGGTCTGCTTCGGAGGCGATTGATACAACGCCAAGAGGTGCGCATAAATCCTTCGAAAGCCATCCGATTCCTGAGATAAGTTAAGCGTGAGAGTTTGAGTTCCTAACCGATGACCAACGATCGCGACTTTGGGACTCTGAATGGAGTCAAGTTCAATTGAAGCGACTGTGGAATTGACACGCTGCAAGACCGCGTTGATCTCTTTTCTTGAGTTGACTAATTGCCAATTCGAGACAAGGTCTTTCATCACCGAAAGATGATTGCCGCCATCGTCGTAAAGACCGTGAACCCCGTTCGTTTTGTTCGGGGACGCCAATACCTCAGATGGAAAGCGATACACTCCGATGCCGACAGTCAGCGCGGCAAATGCAATGACGACTTCTTGAAGCCCCGGCAGCCTCCCAAGTGCAAGATTGCCAGATGACGGCAATGGCACAACGGAAGGCTCTTGTTTCCATTGTGCATCGCCATGTGGTGTTGGGGTCTCCTGGGAGAAAATCAATTGAGTACCATATTTGAGCGATTCGAACTGCGGTTTACCTGAAACATGTTCCGGACGGAAAGAAAGTTGATATTGGAACGATTCCTCAAAGCCTGGTACGTCGTAGTCGATCTCAAATTGAATTGCAGACTTCGGCTGTGTTACCGGCAAAATTGAAGATCGAGGACCATATTCCGACAACTCGGATTGCCCTCCTGTCCGAAGCTGATCGCGCAGAAACTTCAACGCCGTCACAAAATTCGATTTGCCAGTTCCGCTCCGGCCTACAAAAACCGTGACCGGTGACAAGTCAACTGTCACATCTCGCAGGCTCTTAAAGTTTTGGATTCTGATTCGGCGAATCATGGCAGCCTCTTTCCTGATGACTGAGTGTTGCGATGACGCGTTTATTCATCCGTCACGCAGCCTTCCGAAGCGTTTTTTACATTCTTGATGTACTTGTAAAGCGTGCCGCGCGTGTGCTTGAGCGGCGGGGCTTTCCAGGCGGCTTTGCGTTTGGTGAATTCTTCAGCGGAGAGGTCACAGTCGATGACTCGCTTCTCGGCGTCGATGGTGATCTTGTCGCCGGTTTGCACGAGCGCGATCGGGCCGCCCTCTTGAGCTTCCGGGGTGATGTGGCCGACGATGAAGCCGTGGCTGCCGCCGCTGAAGCGACCGTCGGTCATCAACGCCACGTCGTTGCCCAGTCCCGCGCCCATGATGGCGGAGGTCGGCGTCAGCATCTCCGGCATGCCAGGGCCTCCCTTCGGGCCTTCGTAGCGGATGATGATGACGTCACCCTTTTTGATCTCGCCGCGTTCCAGTGCATGGAGCATGGCCGATTCGCCGTCGAATACGCGTGCTGTACCGGTGAAGACCAAACCTTCTTTGCCGGTGATCTTGGCGACGGCTCCGTCGGGAGCGAGATTGCCGCGCAGAATCTGAATGTGACCGCTCGCCTTGATCGGCTGTTCGAGTGGCTGAATGATCGGCTGGCCCGGCAACAAGCCCGGAAGCGGTTCGAGGTTTTCGGCTACTGTCTTGCCGGTACATGTGAGGCAACTGCCGTCGAGCAGTCCTTTCTCCAGCAGATATTTCATCAGCGCAGGAGTGCCGCCGATCGCTTGCAGGTCGGCCATCACGTACTGACCGCTCGGTTTCAGGTCGGCGATGAACGGCACTCGGTCGGAAGTCTTTTGGAAATCGTCGATCGTCAGGTTCAAGCCGGCCGCTCGCGCGATCGCAATGAAGTGCAGCACCGCATTCGTCGAGCCTCCCGTCGCCATGATGACGACCATCGCGTTCTCGATGGACTTCCGCGTGATGATGTCGCGCGGCTTGATGTCCCGTTCGATCAGCAGGCGAATCGCCGCGCCGGCTCGGAGGCACTCATCGATCTTCAGCGGGTCTTCGGCCGGAATCGACGAACTGTACGGCAGCGACATGCCCATCGCCTCGATCGCCGAAGCCATCGTGTTGGCCGTGTACATCCCGCCGCAGGCACCGGCTCCGGGAATGCTGCACCGCACGATTGCCTGACGCTCGTCGTCTTTCATGCGGCCGGCGATGTATTCGCCATACGCTTGAAACGCGCTGACGATGTCGAGTTTTTTGCCCTGCCAGCAGCCGGGCTTGATCGTGCCACCGTAAACCATCAGCGACGGCCGGTTCAGCCGAGCCATCGCCATAATGCAGCCCGGCATGTTCTTGTCGCAGCCGGGGATCGAGATGTTCGCGTCGTACCATTGCCCGCCCATCACGGTCTCGATGGAATCCGCGATCAGGTCGCGCGACTGCAACGAGTAGCACATTCCTTCCGTGCCCATCGAGATGCCGTCGCTCACGCCGACCGTGTTGAATCTCATGCCGACGAGGCCCGCCGCCTGCACCCCCTCCTTCACCTTCGCGGCTAGTTCGTTGAGGTGCATGTTGCAGGTGTTGCCCTCGAACCACACGCTGGAAATGCCGACTTGGGGCTTCTGCATGTCCTCTTCGGTCATGCCGGTTCCGTAAAGCATGGCCTGAGACGCCCCTTGCGAACGGGGCTGAGTGATGCGGGAGCTGTACTTGTTGAGCGGAGTCATGGGGTTTCCTCAAAGTCGAAACGTGGATGAGATTCGGTCAGGTACTTCGGGTTTCACGCTCGATTGGCGGCGAAGGACGGAAGGAATTGATGAGCGATTGATGAATAAGGATTGTTGATTTTTGAAGTGCGGAGCTAACTCTGCCTTCCTTCAACAATCAACAATCCTTGTTCATCAATCGTTATTCCGCAATCGCGGCAGAGTGTCGCGTCCCAGGCGAGGGAGTTCCAGCGCCAGAAATGTCGAATGTCCGGCGGTACGGTCCTTGAACTGTCTTCGGGGCTTCAATAGCATGCCCGACCTTCAACAGATGGTCAAAGTCCGGAACCCGCGTCGGGCCGCCAGCCCAGTGTCTGGACCGGTGTTGAATCGCTCTTGGTGTGCGATGGCGGCTCGCTCAGAAATATGGTGTAAGAATCATGGCAGTTCCCAAACGGCGCACGTCGAAGTCTCGCGCCCGCAAACGTCGCAGCCATAATGCGATCAAGCCGCTCAATTTGACGGCCTGTCCGCAGTGCAGCGCGTCGGTTCCGAACCACTCCATCTGTCCGCAGTGCGGCCATTATCACGGCCGGAGCTACGACGTCGGCAACGAGGAGTAATCCTCATGCGGATCGCGCTGGACGCCATGGGGGGCGATTACGCTCCCGCCCCAAACATTGACGGGGCGATCGCGGCCTTGCAGGCTCACCCGGAGCTGGAAGTCACGCTTGTCGGCGACGTGCCGCAGTTGGAGCCGTTGTTGGCCAAGGCGGGCTATTCCGGCGAACGCTTGGTGCTGCGCCATTCCGACAGTTGGATCGGCATGGAAGAGAAGCCAACCGAGGCTCTGCGCAAGAAACCCAATTGCTCGATCGCCGTTTGCTGGCAAATGATGGCCGGCCGCGAGGTCGACGCCGTCGTCAGTGCCGGACACACGGGAGCGGTCGTCGCGGCGGGCCTGCGGACTCGACTGTATCTCAAGAACGTCAAGCGGCCAGGTATCGCGGTCGCCTTGCCGACGCTGAAAGGCCGAGCGGTCCTGGTCGATGTCGGCGCGAACCCGGCGGCTCGGGCGGAGCACCTTTACCAGTACGGCATCATGGGACTCGTGTACGCCCGCGACATCCTGGGGATCAAGAACCCGCGTGTCGGGCTGATGAACATCGGCAGCGAAGACGGCAAAGGAAATGACCTCTATCGCGAGGCACACTCGCTGTTGCAAAGCAGTCCCCGGCTGAAAGACGCGTACGTCGGCAACATTGAGGGGCGGGACCTGTACCTTGGCGGTGCGGATGTCATCATCTGCGAAGGCTTCGTCGGCAACGTCGTGCTGAAAGTCAGTGAGGGCATGGCTGACTTCCTCTTCAAGACGGTGGCTCACGAAGTCATCGGCCAACTGTCAGTGGAACGCGATCGCGGCATGCAGGCGCTGCACAACGTCGGCAAACGCTACCAGTACAGCGAAGAGGGTGGCGCGCCGCTCTTGGGAATCGACGGCATCTGCATCATCTGCCACGGTTCGAGCAACGGACATTCGATCCGCAACGCCCTGAAAGTCGCGACGACATTCAAAGACCGCGACATCAACGCCTCGATTCTCGCCGAGTTGGCGGACATGCCGTCGTCAATGTAAGGCCAAACGAACCCGACGCGCCAGCGAGGCGATTGCTTCCCAGCGCCTGCTTGCAAAGAAACTCGTGTGAGCGTTCGCCTTCGCTGGCGCGTCGGGCTAGTGTTAATTTCACCACCACGAGAAACCGTCAGGAACCGTTATGAGTCACATGGCATTTCTGTTTCCCGGCCAAGGTGCGCAGTCGATTGGGATGTGCCGGTCGATTGTCGAGAAATATCCGGTCGCGCGGCGTCTGTTCGATCGCGCGGCGGAGATTCTGGGATACGACCTCGCCAAGCTCTGCTCCGAAGGGCCGAAGGAGCAACTCGATTCGACCGTGTTCAGTCAGCCGGCACTGTTCGTCAGCAGCCTTGCCGCTCTGGAAATGCTCAAAGAAGTGAAGCCCGATTTAGTCGCCCGCTGCACGATGACTGCCGGGCTGAGCTTGGGCGAGTACACCGCGTTGGTGTTCGCAGATGCCCTGAGCTTTGAAGATGGGCTGAAGGTGGTTCAGCGTCGCGGGCAGGCCATGCAAGACTCGGCCGATCGGCAGCCATCGGGCATGGCCAGCTTGCTGATGCTGGACCGCGACAAGGTCCAGGAAATCTGCGATCAAGCGTCCGCCGTCGGGCAAATCTCGATCGCCAATTTTTTGTGTCCCGGCAACTTGGTGGTCTCGGGCGACAAGCCCGCCTGTGCGAAAGCGGTCGAACTGGCGGAGGCGGCTGGCGGAAAAGCGGTCCCGTTGCCGGTTGCTGGTGCCTTTCACACGACCATCATGCAGCCCGCCGATCAAAAGTTGTCGGAAGCATTGGCGGACGTCACGTTGCAGCCGCCTCGGATTCCCGTGGTGTCCAATGTCGATGCCGCCGTGCATTCGGATCCGGAAGAAATCCGACAGTTGTTGGTCCGGCAGGTGATCAGCCCCGTGCGCTGGGAGGACTCGATCCGTTGGATGCTGGAGCAGGGAGTCGCCGAATTCACTGAGATCGGCCCGGGCAAGGTCTTGGGCGGTCTCCTCAAGCGAATCGACCGCAAGGCGAAGTGCGAGAATGTGAACGAAGCGCTGTGACGAGCGGTTTTTCGCTCAGGAACAGAACGCCAGAAAATGAGAAGCCTCCGGTCCCGCGGCAAGAAATGTCTCCGCCGCGTTACGGCTTCTTGCCGGTCGGAGCATGCACTAAACTGGTTGTGCCTTTCGGAGCACCGCTTCGCCAAATCTCTTCCCTCTTCACGAGATCATGCCATGTTGAGCCTTGTTCGTATTCGGACGTTGTCGTTCCAAACAGTTTCGGCCTTGTGTCTGTCATTGATGACGGCCGGAATGTCGCTCGCACCGCAATCCTTACGGGCCGCGGCTCCGGAGGGAGCGGAGAAGACTCCCGCCGCACCGACGACCTGGGCTCACATCGAACTGAAGGGGAGTTATCCCGAAGGTCCGCAGATGCTGAGCCTATTTGGCGATGCTGGCGAGAGCCTGTCGGAATTGATCGGTCGGCTGGATAAGGCGGCGAAGGATGACACGGTCCTCGGCGTGGTGCTCAAGCTCGATGGCCCGGAGATCGGACGCGGCAAGCTGAATGAATTTCGGCAAGCCATCATGCGCGTGAAAGCGCGCGGCAAGAAGGTTGTTGCGTTTCTCGATTCGGCCAGCTCCGGCGACTATCTGGTGGCGTCGGCGTGCGACGAAGTGGTCATGCCCGAATCGGGCGTGCTGATGCTGCTGGGCCTGCGGTCGGAAGTCAGCTTCTACAAGAATCTGTTCGATTTCCTCGGCGTGAAGGCCGAGATGCTGCGTGTCGGCGAATACAAGTCGGCCGCCGAACCATACTCGCGCACCGAGATGAGCAAAGAGTTCCGCGAGGAGTTGGAACAAGTCCTCGGCGACTTCTACGATCAAATGGTCGAGGCCGTGGCGACAGGACGTGGGCTTGATCCCGAAAAGGTCAAGACTGCGATCGACAACGGTCCGCATACGGCGGCCGCCGCGAAGGAACTCGGCCTGATCACGCGAGTCGCCTACGAAGACGAACTGCCGGAAATCCTCAAAGCCGGGAAACCCGACGCGACGATCAAGGTCGCCAAACGCTATGGCAAGAAGAAAATCGACACCGACTTCAGCGGCTTCACCGGCATGGTCAAGATGATGAACATGCTCATGGGCCTGGAGCCGCAGCCGCGCAAGAGTTTCTTCGGCGCGAAGATCGCCGTGATTCACGCCAGCGGCATGATCATGCCCGGCAAGAGCGGCAGCGATCTGTTCGGTGGCAGCACGCTCGGCAGCGACACGCTGGTCAAAGCGATCGAGAAAGCGTCCAGCGATGCGGCGGTGAAAGCCATCGTGTTGCGAATTGACAGCCCTGGCGGAAGTGCTCTGGCCAGCGACCTAATTTGGCGAGCTCTCGAAAAGGTGGAGAAGCCAATCGTCGCCAGCATGGGAGACGTTGCGGGGAGCGGCGGCTACTACATCGCGATGGGAGCCGACTCGATCTTCGCCGAACCGGGCACCATCACCGGCTCGATCGGCGTGGTCGGCGGCAAGATCGCGCTGGAGGGTCTGTACAACAAGATTGGCATCACGACCAGCGTCGTCGCCCGCGGCAAGAATAGCGGCATCCTCAGCACGACCACCGGCTTCACCGACAGCGAACGCGCGGCCATGACCAAACTGCTTCTCGACATTTACAAGCAATTCACGGAGAAAGCTGCCAAGGGTCGCAAAATGGACGTCGCCGTGCTGGAGAAGCTCGCGCGAGGCCGCATCTACTCCGGAGCCACCGCTCTGAAGCTGGGTCTCGTCGACAAACTAGGAACGCTAGATGATGCCTTCGAGCACGCGAAGCAACTGGCGAAGCTCGGTCCCGACGACAAGGTCGAACGCTTGATCCTGCCTCGCCCGGTCAGCCCGCTGGAGTCGCTGTTTGGCCCAATCAATCCAGAGGATCAAACTCGCATGGCCACCGACGCGGCGTTGAGCAACACGTTGCAAGCGCTCGCCCCCGATTTGGCCGACGACCTGCGATTCGCGTTACAAGTCAACCGACTCGCTCGCGAAAGCCGTTTGACACTGATGCCGTTCAAGATTCGGATTCGATAAAGGTCCAGTTGGCATCATCATCATCGGGCAGAATCATGAAGGCGGAGGCAAAGTTCCGGCTGTCTTCATGATTCTGCCCTTGCATGATTCTGCCTCGTGCTTGCTCTGTCGAGAATCGACCATTGTTCGGCGCGGGTCTCCCGACCCCGCCGCAGCTTCGACCGAAGGTCTCCCAACTTTGTGCGGGAGAATCGACAATATGCGGGACTCACCATTCGATCCGAGTGAGTGGCACGTCCGCGGGAACTTGAGTGTCATTCGCGTACCACAGCGCCGAGGAATGCGGCCAGTCCTGATCGCGGCGGACGAGATTCTTGCGAGTCGGATTGTTGTGCAAGTAGTCCAACTTTTGTCGCCAGAACCACTCGGACTCGATGGCCTCGGGGTGACGGCCCTCCTGCCAGAACCGGCGCTGGCGATCACCCGACGCTTCGGCGCGTAACACATCGGCGAAACAGGCCGGGAACTGATACCGCGGCGACGTTCGGCCGGTGGAATACTCCGCGGGCGGCGGCGTGACACGACAAACGACATCCGACAACTGGCGACCAGTGAACTTGCGAAAATCAGTCAGCGTGGCCTGCAATCTTTTGGAATCAAAGCCCGCACCAAACACGATGGCGTGCAGATGCGTCGGCATGATGACATAGGCATTGATTCGCAGGCCCTTTGCTCGATGACAATACGTCAAGCTGTCAGTGACAATCCGAAATGTGACATCGGTGATGAACACCGGCAGCCACTCCACGACGCTGAAAGTGACGAAATACAGAGCTGTATCCGGGCCAATGCGATAGCGTTCCATGAAGCGCACCTCAACGAGTGGTTTGTGTTCGATGGTTCTGTTTGTTCTTTGTTCGGCGCGGGTCGTTCTTTATTCGGCGCGGGTCGTTCTTTGTTCGGCGCGGGTCTCCCGACCCCGCCGAGCATTCGACCGAAGGTCTCCCTGTTACGCAAACGATACCGAAAAGGAAATTGATGTGGCACAGTTCTCCTCGCTCCGCACGACGGCAATCGACGGCAGACTCGGCGTTGGCAACGTTCGGAGAGACCTACGGTCGGGTCCACGGCGGGTCTCCTGACCCCGCCGAGCGTTCGACCGAAGGTCTCCCTGTTTCGCAAATGTGGCCCTACAGATTTTTCGATTGGCACATTTCCACTGATCCGCATGACGGCAGTCAAAGGCTGGATTCAACGTTGACGGGGGTTCGGGGAGACCTACGGTCGGGTCTACGGCGGGGTCGGGAGACCCGCGCCGAACAAGCAGTCACGGCTTCTTGCCGTCAGGCAGTTTCGGTGGCGCGGATAGGACGGATTCGGCTTCTTGGAACAACGCTTGGGCTTCCGGTTGATTGGCCCACTGCGGAAGTTTCATTAGCTCGCGCAGCCGATTCAGCCAGGCCGTGGCTTGATCCGGGTGGCCGAGTTGGTGCTTGGCCATCGCGAGAACCCCCACATCGGCGGGAGCGATTCACCGGGTTGCCTTGGACATCACGCGGTCAGCAGGGATTCATCGGCCGGTTGCCGGGCCTGCGACGATCGGTAACGGACGATTTCTTCGCGGAGTTGATTCGCGACTCGTCTCATCGACCGCAGTGAGAGTCGTTGAATTGGCGTCAGCTCGCCCGATGCCGACAGCGCGAGCTTCGGTTGCAGATGCTCTTCCAGCGCAGCCAGTTTTTCGAGCGTGTTTTGCAACTGGAAATCATTTTCGATCATGGCAGCACCTCGATCATGCCTTTGGCGACAGCCGAACGGTTCGACGCGAACACGGTTCCCACAAGAAACTCGAAGTCCTCGTTGTCCGAAAAAACCGGCACCAAGAAGGGGAGTCCCTCTGACAACGTTTCCACAATGACCGACTCCCAATCAAAAGTTTCATTGACCAGCACGGCGCAGTCCACGTCATTTGGCTCGGACACGTCGGTGACAAAGCTGCCATTGAAGACAATTCGTTGGACCCCCGCAAGTTTCTTCAATTCGTCAATCAGCCAGCGAACGGAATCAAACTGAACTCGCCGCAGCTCCGTTGATCGTCCGAACCGTTGTTCGAATTCATCCAACGTTGCGGAATGAATTCCAGGCGGCAAAAATCCATTCTGATCGAACGCTGGAATCATCGTCGCCTCGGTGTGGTCCAGCCATCATATTCGCGAGAAGCAAAGTCGGACAGGAATTGTCCTGAGAATCTCAAAGTCGAAAACCGCAAGTCTTTGACGACGAACTCGGCGCAGAGGGCGTACACGCGGGCAGCGTTGTAGAGGTTGGTTTTATTCGGCGCATCCAATTTGCGGAGCTTTTCGCCGGCTTGCACGGCGCTGGCGAGTTCGCGGCGTTTGAGCATCTCGGTGGCTCGCAGCGGCAGCAACTGTGGCAGCACCTTCGCGTCGGCTTTGAGCAACGAGTCCCAATCGCCCAACGCCAGCTTCGCGACGGAGCAGAATTGCAGACGCTGTTGAAGGGATGCCTTGAATGCCTCATCGTTCTTGGAGACGGTGCCTCCCTTGCCGTTGGCGAGCATTTGATCGAAGACGGCGATCCCTTGTTGAAAGCTTGCCGCCGCATCGTCGTATTGGTGTGCTTGGATCGCGGCTTCTCCCAAATTGTAGTGTGAAACCATCAAATCGCGCTGCTTCTGGGCGTCGCGGGGATCGGCCTCGGCCAGCGCGCGACTAATTGTCAGAGCGTCCTCGAACTGCCGCAGCGCGTCGTCCGTGCGACCTAGCTTCCGAAACACGTCGCCGAGTCGCACGAACGAGAAGGAGAGGTCTCGTTGATTCTGGGCGTCGCGGGGGTCGGCCTCGGCCAGCGCGCGACGGATTGTCAAATCTTCCTCGAAGTGCCGCAGCGCGTCGTCCGTGCGACCGAGGTTCCTGAATGCTTCGCCGAGTCGCACGAACGAGAGGGAGACGTCGCGTTGCTTCTCGGCATTGCGGGGATCGGCCTCGGCCAGCGCGCGACGGATTGTCAGGCAGTCCTCGAAGTGCCGCAGCGCGTCGTCCGTGCGACCGAGCTTCAGGAACACGTCAGCCATGTGATCGTATGTAATCGCTAACTCGCTCTGAGCGATCGTGTCCGATGGATCGCCGTCGGCTAACCGTTTCTTGATTGCCAACATCTCGACGTATTGTTCGTAAGCAGTTTCGGTGCGCCCGAGACGCTCGTACGTCATCCCTAGCCGCTCTATGGACGTCGAGAGGGCGCGTTGCTTCTTGGCGTCTCTGGGATCGGCCTCGGCCAGCGCGCCACTGATTGTCAGAGCGTCCTCGAACTGCCGCAGCGCGTCGTCCGTGCGACCGAGCTTCAGGAACACGTCGCCGAGTCGCTCGAACGAGACGGAGAGGTCGCGTTGCTTGTGGGCGTCGCGGGGATCGGCATCGGCCAGTGCGCGAAAGATTTTCAGGCCGTCCTCGAACTGCCGCAGCGCGTCGTCCGAGCGACCGAGCTTCAGGAACACGTCGCCGAGTCGCTGGAACGAGACGGAGATGTTGCGTTGTTTGTGGGCGTCGCGAGGATCGGCCTCGGCCAGCGCGCGACAACTTTTCGCGTACTCCTCGAACTGCCGGAGCGCGTCGTCTGTGCGACCGAGCTCCAGGAACACGTCGCCGAGGTGAGCGTACGCAGCCACCAACCCATGCTGAGCAATCGTGTCCGACGGATCGGCATCGGCTAACCGTTTCTCGATTGCCAACATCTCGACGTATTGTTCGTAAGCAGTTTCCGTACGACCGAGCTTCAGGAACACGTCGCCAAGTTCCTCGAACGAGCGGGACAGGTCGCGTTGCTTCTGGGTGTCGCGGGGATCCGCCTCGGCCAGCACGCGGCATATCTTCGCGTACTCCTCGAACTGCCGCAGCGCGTCGTCTGTGCGACCGAGCTTCAGGAACACCTCGCCGAGTCGCTCGAACGAGATGGACAGGTTGCGTTGCTTCTGGGCATCGCGGGGATGAGCCTCGGCCAGTTGTTTGGCGATGGCGTGGGCGCGGAGGTAGAGGCGTTTGGCGGTGAGGACGGCGGAGTTCGGAGGATGGCCGCCCTCGGCTGTCCGGTCTTCTCCCAACGATGACGCCTCCGAAGACTGGACGGCCGAGGGCGGCCATCCTACGTCGGAGCCGAGTTGCAGGATCGTGTCGGCCAATTCGATGAGCGCGGTCGCCGTGTTGTCATCGACGGCGGATTTGGCGACGAACTGCGTCGAGACTTTGTCCAACTGCGGCAGGACGCTGGACAACAGGCGTTGGCGGACTGCGGCTCCGCCGGGCACATCCTTCAGGCTGCGTTGCACGTCGAAGATGACGCTGTTGAGCGTGCTGAGCGCGAGTTGGCTTTGTGCGCTGGCGAGCGTCGCGTTGGCGAGCGCCTCAGCCGACTTGGTCTGGGCTTCAATCGCCTTCCGATTGGCCCGCGCGGTTTCGTTCACCAGATCACGATTTCGAGCAGCGGACTGGAACGCAAAGAAGGATGACACGGCGATTCTGGTCAACAGGACAACCACGACGGCCGCGCTCAAAGAGGCGATGGCGGGATTGCGATGGCACCAGCGCCAGGCTCGCTCGGTGCGGGTGATGGGGCGAGAGAGGATGGGTTCGCCGTGCAGGAAGCGGCGGAGTTCCTGCGCGAGGAGGGCGGCAGTGGTGAAGCGCTGGGACGGAGATTTCTCCAGGCACTTCAGCGTGATCGTCTCCAGGTCGCGCGGGACTTTTTCGTTGACTCGGCGGGGTGCTCGCGGTTCGTCGTACAGAATCTGCCGGGCGATGGCGACCTTCGAGCCGCGAAACGGTAGCTCGCCGGTCAACAGTTCGTAGAGCATCACGCCCAGGCTCCAGACGTCGCAGCGGGCATCGACGTGGTGGCTCTTGCCGGCGGCCTGTTCGGGGCTCATGTAGGCGGGCGTGCCGAGGATTTGGCCATCCACCGTCATCGTGGCTTCGGCTTCGTCGCGGAGAGCCTGTGAAGGAATTGAGCCGCGACCGTCAGGGAGCGGTCATAAGTCCTTGTCCGTCACACTCCCTGACGGTCGCGGCTCGAAAGATT